>JASFLN010000024.1:0-10160 GCA_050118075.1 Anaerolineales bacterium | reverse complement strand
GCATTTCCGTTACCTCACCGAATCGGGTCTCTGGATGGTGCGCGAACGCCAGCAGATTTCCAGCCAACTGAATGCTGGCTTACAGCAGGAGCTCTTTGAGCGTTTCCAACGTGCTGGTGGGGATGCAGCGCTCGAACGCATGGTAGAGGCATTGCTTGGGCGCGAGATTACGCCACGTGAAGCGATTGAGAAGTTATTGGACAGTGATCATCAATAGCGATTGGTCATCTCGACAAGAGGAATTGCAGCGCGGACAGCATTTTACTTTCTGCCGTCGAGTGGCGAAAATTGGCTTCCACAGTGTATATTGAAATCAGAAACGAGGATTGAAAAATTCAACGGATGAGGGGAGCATATGACCACGCGTTCTGGATATGATGACATAAAGCTGTTCGCAGGCAGTGGGTCCCCGGGGCTTGCGCAGGAGATCAGCCAGTATCTGAAAGTACCCCTTGAGGACTACGACCTGGTACAGTTCCCGAACGAGAATCTTTTCATCAAACTGCTGAGCAGTATACGAGGGCAGGATGTTTACCTGATCCAATCTCTCGGGCCACCCGTACACCGCAACATCATGGAAATGTTGATCATGATCGATTGTCTAAAGCGTGATTCGGCAGGGCGAATCACAGCGGTCTTCCCCTACATGGCTTACGCACGCTCGGACAAGAAGGATCAGCCCAGGGTTCCAATCACAGCCCGTTTGATGGCGGACATGATCGAGGTGGCAGGGGCTGATCGCTATATGACGATCGACCTACATGCTGGCCAGATCCAGGGCTTTTTCTCTATCCCCGGCGATGTTCTGACCGCCTTCCACATTCTCAGCGATTATTTCCTGGAGAAAAATTTGACGGAGGCTGTCGTCGCTACTGCCGATTTAGGCTTTGCCAAGAAGGGACGCAATTTTGCCGCCAAGCTGGATGTCCCGCTCGCATTTGTGGAGAAGCGGCGATCAGGGGATAAATCCCGGGCGCAAGCAACGACGGTGATTGGTGATGTACGCGACAAGGATGTGATCCTTGTCGATGACGAGGTGCTGACCGGTGGGTCAGTAGGTGAGGCGGTTGATATCCTCAAGTCAAACGGAGCCCGCGACATATACCTGTCCTTCACCCATGCACTCCTGTTGGCCTCGGCCGTTGATGAACTGGCGGAAAAGCCGATCAAAGAGATCGTCACCACCAATACGCTTCCCATCCCTCAAGGAAAGGTGCTGCCCAACATGACCGTCCTGTCTGTGGCGCCGCTGCTTGGAGAAGTGATCCTGAGAGCGCATGAAGGGCGATCCGTGGGCGAACTGTTTAACGAGTAATGTTGGACCAGGATGGTGAGCGGTATTGAAGGATATACACCGACGTTTTTGTTTCTACACCTTAGCTAGATCGGGGTAAGGGAACCTTAAAGGACGTAACGAAAGGTTCCCATGCACGTGTATCTAGACCTTGTTTATATCGATAATAGTAATGACGGGCGATGTCTCCCTGCTGCTCAGGGTTGAAAGCGAATAATGAATCGCCTCGCAGGCGTGCTTCGTGTAAACCGTGCTCCCATCCATAATTGTACGATCGTGCTCCCATCTTCAGTTGAACTCTAATCGCTTGCCATAGATACTTCCACCCTTGACGTTGATACTGCCAGGCATGCGTGATCTCGTGGATCAGCCAGGCCATATCTTGGAGCACAAGCCCTCCATCTTCGAGAGACGCTGTTCTCAATGCGAGCGGGAAGAATAAACGATTACCCAGCGTCACGGCGTTGTGAGTGGGTGCGGGTGTTCGGGCGAACCAGGCAGCGATTCTGGCAAGCCAATCGGGCCAGCGGGCGCCTTCGAAGACTCTGATCTCTGCGTACTGGATTGAGCTTCCAAAGACGAGGCGTGTCTCTTCAATCTCTGTTTGCGTTAGTCTTCTGGACATCAATACCTGTATCCTACGACTTTAACCAACAAGAAGTCAACGCATGCGTCGAATGCGTGAAGATCATCTCATTTCCTACTCAGACTAAATCAATACGGCCTGCGGGAAAAGGGTCAATGTGCTGGGAGGTCTCAGACTTCTGGTGTTATTCCCTCTACGCGATCAACGATCGGGATGACCCGCCCCGACTAACGCGTGTCGTATCTGGATGATCGCTGAGAAAAGGGGATAGTCTTGCGGGCATTCATGTTCGCACATCCCGCAGCCGGCACAAGACTGGACCCAGACCTCGAGTTTGGTGAGGTCGGATTCAGAGGTGTCGGTCACCACCACGGGATCAAAAAGCGGGCACTGCTCTTTCAGGCGACTCCGACAACTCGGGCATTCCTTGAGATGTTGTTTAAGAGCCGATAGGGTTTTATTCAAGTCGGGATAGCGCTCTTCTTCCCGACCAAAAGAACGCCCACGCCACGTCTCAAGGTTCTGAATGACTTTTTCCCGGCGGACAGAAGTAGATTCGGGAACCGGTGCTGTCTGGATATGTTCCGAGAGCTGCTTTGCCGTCTCGTCGTCACGCAGTTCGATCACTAAGCCTTTCATGGTTTCGACGCCAAAAAGCAGAACGTGCAGATCACAATCCTGGGGATATGGATGGTGGCAAAGCTGACAGCTCTCCTTATACCGGCTGGGTAAGATACCTCCCTGAGCGGCGAACTGAAGCATCTCCTGAGTGATTGACTCATGTTTGGTTGTAAGGGTCAGATGGCGTCGGAAATCCTCCTCCGGGAGGACACCCAGACAATCCGCGCTCATTAAGAATACGCCATCTAGATCGATTCGATCCTGTGCGGCAAGCACACGTAGGCTCTCCAGTTCGCACGGTCGCAGGAAGATACCAAGCGTCTTTTTGCCGTTCTCCGCGAGCAATTCGATCGTTGTTTTCGCTGCGTTCGCAGCCATGACCGGTGCAAACGGATCTGCTTCCGAGAGCGCTTGACGATCGGTCACCAACGTGGGTTCGGGTCGGCGTGTCGCGAGATGCCACTGGGGCAGGATCATCGCATCCAGATCGCGTATCTCCCAGAGTGCGGAGATGATTTCTCTCGATGTCTCCAATGGGTTGTTCCCTGTCACCGGGATATATTGGCGCTGACTCATGCGATTGCTCCTGTCCGATCGACCTGCCTGCCTATTGCTGAAGCTCACTAATTACTTCGGCAAGATCTTTCGCTGCGATCTGCTCGGACCTGCCCGTGCTGCCAATGGCGTCCTCGAACATGATCAGGCAATAAGGGCAAGCTGTCACCAAGATATCGGCCTCGGTTTCTGCCGCCTGTTCCAGCCTTTCATTATTGATGCGCGTGTTCGGGTCTGTTTCCAGCCACATGTGGCCACCACCACCTCCACAGCAGAAGCCGCCTGACTTGTTGTTCGCCATTTCGGTTCGTGTAAGGCCTTCAATCCCATCTAGGGCTCTCCTGGGTGCGTCATAGATCTGGTTGTAACGCCCGAGGTAGCATGAATCGTGGTACGTAAAGCGCTGGCCGTTGGCTTTCGCATGCTTGCCAATATTGCCGGACTCCACGAGCTCACCGATGAGTTCGGAATGGTGGATGACTTCAAAGTCCGCTCCGAAAGCGGGATATTCATTCTTCAACGTGTTGAAGCAGTGTGCGCAAGGCGTGACGATGCGGGAGAATGAGACGGAGTTGAAGGTCTCAATGTTCTCTTCTGCCATGACCTGGAAGACATACTCGTGTCCCATGCGTCTGGCGGTTTCGCCGCAGCAGCCCTCGGCATCCCCGAGGATGGCGAAGTCGACGCCCGCAGTTTTCATCAGCTCAACGAGTGCTCGCCCTGCTTTTTGGTTGCGGCTGTCATATCCATAAGCACAACCAAGGTAGAGCAGGTTGTCCACATGTTCACCTGGTTGGAGTACACGAACGTCGAGTTCCTTTGCCCACACGGCATGTTGCTCTTTTGGAAGGCCCCAGGGATTGCCGCGCCGTTCCATTTGCATCAGCGTTTCACCCACAGAACCAGGCACATCACCGGTCATCAACGTAAGGTGGCGCCTCATCTCGATTACCGCCGAAACTGGATCGAGGAACATGGGGCATACTTCGAGGCATGCGCCACATGTTGTACATAACCACGGGCTTTCGGTGGATACATACCCACCGACAAGTGCTTTTTCTTGGGTGCCGTTTTCACCCATCAACGTATCGTGCATGGAGCGGTGCAGATTGTAGATCAGCGCCCTGGGTGAGTAGGGCATACCGACTGCGTGTGAAGGGCATACATCTTCACAGCGACCGCATTGTGCACAAGCGTCGAATGACAGCAGTAAGGGAGTCGAGTATTCGCTGATCTCACCGGCTCCCAGTGTATCCGCCGTTTCCAGGTCAGTGATTGTTTCGAGTTCCCCAGCTTTTCGCTGTGGTCTGAAGATGATGTTAAGTGGACCGGTGACCAGATGGCGGAGTTTTGTGAACGGAAGGCTGACGAAGAACAATGTGCCAACAGCAGCATGTGCCCAGAAGAGTGTGGCGTGGATCGGGGCTTGCAGACCGACGCTCACTCCCAGGCTAGAAAGTGAAAGGGCAAGACCGTTTCCAATGGGCGACCAGGCACGCCACTCAGGGTTAGTGGCTAAGATACGGACTGCCTCAGAGAAAAAACCAAGCACTGCGATCACGAAGAGCAGTGCGAGGGCATACCAGTCATCCCAGCGATTAGGCAGGAAATCCGGTTTGAAGAACGCGCGTCGTGCGAATGCCATCAACACGCCGATCAGGATCATGCCTCCCCCGAGGTCCATCACAAGCTCAAATCCAAGGTAGGCGGCTCCGCGAGGGAAGTTCAATTCGACAGGCACAAACAGCGGATACTGCAGAATGTTGATGAACGTGCCAAGAATCTGGATCGTCATTCCCCAGAAGATCATGAAGTGCATGATCCCTGGATAGAGGCGCTTCAAGACTCGATCCTGGACGATAGCGTGGAGAAGAAAATCCTTCACAGCCACTGACCAGTGGGGGGATTGCGATCGTTTATCTGGAGCGGGAGTGGAGATTGCTTCAGTGGTCACGCTTCACCGCCTATGAAAATCGTACCGTCGGTAATCTTGAGTGGGATGGAGGCGAGTGGCTCAGGAGGAGGCCCGGAAATTACAGAACCATCCACGGGGTCGAAAAAGCCATCATGGCACGGACATGCCAGAACCTTTCCTTCAGGGTCCCAGGCCACCAGACATGCAAAATGGGTACAAACGGCTGAATAAGCTACAAGCCCTTTCTCAGGTGTATTGATCACGATGGCGGGGTAGCGTCCGAAACGCACCGTTTGCGCTTCGCCAGGGGCGATCGATCCCTCATCTCCAACGGGAACAGGGTCTGAGGGGGTCTCTTCCAATTTGGCCGGCCAGAAGTAGGCGATG
Source organism: Anaerolineales bacterium (assembly GCA_050118075.1). Classification (GTDB taxonomy): domain Bacteria; phylum Chloroflexota; class Anaerolineae; order Anaerolineales; family E44-bin32; genus E44-bin32. The sequence continues at coordinate 4,802 of JASFLN010000024.1, read as the reverse complement.
ATCGGTCCGAGAAGCGCCGTCACCCCGACGGCCGCGAGAAACCCTTGCAGCGTGGTGAGGAAACCTCGCCGAGTCAGCCTGGGTTCAGGCTCCTGCATATGATTGGTATCGTGTTTGTGCACTTCGTGGGTCATCGTATGCTCCCTCGCTCAGCTTCTCATCCCAAGGAAGGTCAGGAAGAGGACGACGAGCAATGCGCCAGCCGAGAAGATCGCCCGCAAACGAATTGCGCGTTGAGTATCCTGCTTGCGGTCAATGAACGGCCAGATTGTCATCAGGATCAGCGCCCCGATCGGGATCAGCACACCGGCAGTCTTGGGGATGTACTTAAGCATCTCGTATAAGAAGAGAAAGTACCATTCGGGTTTTGCATGCGCCGGGGTTGACATCGGATCCGCTGGCGCTTCTAAGCCCACCGGCCATAGCGTGCCGAGGATCCCGACAAGAATCGCCAACCCGAGAATGCCTAATGTGACTTTCGCTTCGGTCGTGATGTGGTCCGGGAAAAAGGGGATCGTTTTCTTTTCCGGAGTGGTTTCCGCTTCGGTCATGATGCCTCCCTGGCAATCCTTAGAGCGGCTCTTTGATGCCCTGTCTGCGCACCATAAGGAAGTGTGCACCGAGCAGGAGCAGGATAAATACCGGCAGCGCGATAACGTGCAGTGCGTAGAAGCGGCTCAGCGTCACAGCCGTGACGTCCCAGCCGCCACGCAGGAATACCATCACAACGTCCCCGATTTGGGGGATCCCGCCGGCGATTTCGCTGGCGACCGTCGTCGCCCAATAAGCTCGCTGGTCCCACGGCAGCAAGTACCCGGTGAGGCCGAAAGCCAACGTAAGGATCAACAGCAGCACACCGCTGACCCAGTTCAGCTCGCGCGGCGCTTTGAAAGCACCATGGATAAAGACCCGCACCATGTGGGCGATGACCATGACGACCATTCCGTTCGCCGACCAATGATGGATTGAGCGAATGGCAGCGCCGAAGCGGACCTGGTTTTCGATAAACAGGATGCTTTGATAAGCGGCTTCGGGTGTCGGTTTGTAAAAGAACGCGAGTAGGATCCCGGTGATCGCCTGAATCCCAAAAAGCGTGAACGTGATGCCTCCCAGGCAATACATCCAACGGGTTGCAAAGAGAGGGACTGGCTTCTCCAGCACCTTCTTGGTGGGTTTGACGATATCAAAACGATCATCGACCCACTCAACCGCTCTTGCCCACAGGGGTTTCCAGGGTTTGCGATTGATCCAGGTGCTCCCGGTTCGATAAGCGCCGAAGACAAATGCCAGGCCACCGATACCAGCTGCCATCCAGCGCCAGAGCGGTGTCCAGATATTTTCGATTGAACCGCTAAGGTGGCAGTGCATGCAGGTGTCTTGCTCGGGTGGGGGAGGAGGCGCGGCTTCAAGTTGTTCCGGTAGACTCGCGGTTTCCGCTCCCAAGGCTTTCGCTTTGATGTCCTGAGGTATTCCGCCGGCCTGTGCCCGCGGGGTGCCAAGGATCGCGGCGGCGAACAAGAAGAGGGCAATGAGAAGGAAGACAACCAGGGCGTGCCGTCGAAGCCTCATGCTCACCTCCCGAGTGAGTTCTAGAGTGTAAAGTGTGGGAAGAGAGAAAATGCTCGCACCACCCGCAATGCGGGTGTTATGGATACGATATGTGACATTTCCGGGAGTGCATAGTGAAAAGGGTCACGATCTGTTGGGAAAATCATCCTTCCGGATGGGCAAGGTATGTGTGAGACAGGCTATAGGTGTCCGTCTTCAAAAAGAAGCCAAAACGGCGCTCCTGGGAGAGAGCGCCGTCTTGGTATGCCGGTCATTCATGCACCGACATGTTTCAGGAAGAGGAGAAGAGGCCAATTTATGTCGATACTGATGCTTCAGGTGTGTTAGGTTCGTTTTCCTTTAGGTGTACGTTTGTCCGTCCGTGCAGAGAGAGGTACATGCCTGCGGCAACCAGGCCAAGTATGCCGGCTGCGTACCAGACAATCCTCGGGTCCGAGTTGTCCATAATCAATCCCGCTAGAAAAGTGCCTACTACGCCTGGGATTGCGAAGCTGAAACCGAAGAATGCCATATAACGACCGCGCATATCTTCCGGGGCCAGGTTAGCGACGACTGCTTGGCCGATGGGTGCATACAGCATCTCGCCGATTGTAATGATGATCATGGCGACAATGAAGGCGGAGTAATCTGCAGCAAAACCGTACATGCTAAAGCCTAAAGCATAAAGCAAAGCCCCCCAAGCCATCACCAGGAACGGCGGATAGCGTTCGACCCTTCGAGTGATTGCAAATTGGAATAAAACCACCAATGTGGCGTTCAGGCTGACCAGAACTCCGAAACCCTGCTCGCTGATGTTGTGGGTGTCGCGTAGATAGACGGCAAGCGTGCTGTTCATCTGCATATACACCAACAAAGCAAACACTGAAGCGAGCCAGAAGAACATGAAGGTCGCGTCCTGCATGACCCGCCCGTAGCCGCCGAAGGATTGCACCATGGTTTCATGCTGTGCTTTCTTGATGAATACACGCGTCTCGGGGAGTAAGACGAAGACCATGATTGCCACAACAACACTGATAATGGCGTCGGTGATAAAAAGTGCCAGGAATGATCGAGAGGCGACAAAGCCCCCGATGGCCGGGCCTATCGCTGCCGAAACGTTGACGATAACACGCCAGATTGCAAAACCCTGTGCGCGCTGTGAATCGGGGAGAATATCCGCCAACATCGCCTGCTGTGCGGGTCCGCCGACATTTGAAAACAGACCGACAAAAATCGCGCCGGCGAAGAAAAGCGATAAGCTATTCGCAAAACCGAGCCATATGCTGGATACTGCGCTCACGATCAGGCCAAAGAGCAGCATGGGTTTGCGACCTATCCGGTCGGCCAACGCCCCTCCGATCGTGCTTCCAATGATGCCCGTAACCGAGAAGGTACCAAATATCAACCCGACCGTTGTCATGCCAACACCGAATTTGCTCGTGATGTAGAGCGTGAAGAACGGGAAGAGGATGAAGCCTCCCAGCCGGTCAATGAACGACGCAACCATGAGGATCCAGAAATTGCGAGGATATTCATTAATTGTAGCTTGCAGGTGCCAGTAACGGCGTTTGAGTATCACTGCATGCAGCCCTTTAAGTTAGACCGGCCTTCATTTCGAAGTCCACACAACCAGGCGAGGTATGCAAGGTAGAAACGAAACGAACTCCCAGGTACCCTTGCCAACGGCGGTCAACAGGGCACCTGGGAAGTTCGTCTGATGAGCGTTGGCTCACGTATTTTTCCCCATGCGCCAGACAATGAGTGCTTGAGATGGTTAGCAGCCTTGCTCGAGCGAGCGCAGCTTTTTCTCAATCTGGCCAACATCACCATACGGTGATCGAAGCTGTTCGCCCGTGCGGACCATCCAGTTTCCGATGCTGACCAGAACGGTCGCATACGCGGAGAGCTCAGTGTTGTTGTTGGATAGCTGGCTCAGGATGCGCCAATCAGCTGCTTCCTGCACACGGACCCTGCGGATTTCGGTTTGTAGTTCTACATCTCGCCAGGTGGGTAACATCGTCTTGCTCCTTTTGATCGATCCTAGATAGGATTGCGGTTGTTTGCTTCATCGTATGGGCCAGTAATGACCTGGTCCAAAGACCAAGATCAGGTGATAAACGATCGGAGTGCGTTGATCATCTCCTCAAACCTCTCCTGATTGAGGCGATAGCATTTTCCCGCCTCGGCGCGGTGTTCGCGTACGTAGCCGGAAGCACTCAGCTGTCGAAGGTGACGCGATGCCGTTGATTGACTTGTATCCAGCATCGAGATGATGTCCTGGGCACACAGCTCTTGGTGTTCCTTCAACAGCGCAAGGATATGCAGGCGGGTGTCGTCAGCCAGAGCGGAAAGCCAGACGAGCATTTCAGCCCGACTCACCTTAGAAAGCCCAAGGGGTGAACCCTGAGGAAGCCGGCAGCTGAACATGATCCATAATGTGTCTCCAGCCATCATGGGTCCTGTATAAGGACCGGTGTGGGGCGAGGGGACAAAGATTATCTGTTCGTGTTCTTTAAACCAATCACAGAGCTTTTCGGTATGTTGCCCTGTGACGAGCTGCATCACATCCTCGTCCTTCATTTCATTGAAATCAAATTGGCTGAACGCTTGAACGGTCTCATTAATCATTGGCATCCGGCGTTCAAACTCTTCTGCAAAATAATCGTTCCACATCATCGAGAGGTGACGGATAATCTGTGAATGCATCTCGGCGGGATTCTTAAGCAGCTGAAATGCTTTCCGTTCAATCTCCTCGTAGACCGATTCAGGTGGGAAGCGAGAGCGCAGATACGCCAAGAACGTATCGAAGTCTTCGAGAATTTCGCTTTTCGAGAGCTCGAGCAATTCGCCAGACGCATCTTCATGCGGCGGGATGTGCATGTACATGTCCAGCAGTTGATCCCGTAGTTCTATCGGATCGCTTGATTTCAGATCTTCGAGGTACTCCTCAAAGCTTTGATAACTCCGTTTGGGCACAACTGCGTAATGCACACCGTAAATGATGACCGCATGTTGTTCCCTGATCTTTTTCGGAAGATTCTCCGCTGTCTGAACGATCCACTCATCGAGCCCAGAGACCTCGTCTACCCGCAGCAAAAGCATCATGCTGTGGAGTGCGTTATGGACCGGCTCTGCGGAAACTCGAAAACGGACCTGTTCAGGGGTGCGTATGAGATCTCGGATGGGGGCTGGCATGGGTCATTCCTCTCAGGATTTCGACTTATTGCGTTTACCCAAATAATTAGGTTATCGAA
>JASFLN010000023.1:0-10180 GCA_050118075.1 Anaerolineales bacterium | reverse complement strand
GCTGTTCCCAGCAGCTGTTCGACATGATCCTCGCCGATCTCGGTCAGTGCAACCGTGCGGTCTTTCTCGTTGGCTTCAAAGTCCTCCGGGTTGAGCTGCTTGACGACTTTCGCCATTTCAATGTAGGTGTCAGGATCTTCGTGTGATGGGCCTGAAATAATCAGTGGGGTCCGTGCTTCGTCAATGAGGATATTGTCAACCTCGTCAAGGATGGCATAATGGTGGCCTCGCTGGACACGACGGTCGAGTGATCGTGCCATGTTGTCCCGAAGATAATCGAAGCCAAATTCGTTATTGGTCCCGTAGGTGATATCTGCAGCGTAGGCAAGCGAGCGGTCTACCATCTGCAAATTGTGCACGTCCTCCTGGACGGAATCCAGTTCGGGATCGTAGAGGAACGCTTTGCGTCCGTGCTCCGTGCGCGCCGCTTCCTGAAGCACACCCACGCTCATACCGAGGAAGTGAAAGATAGGGCCCATCCAGCGCGCATCGCGGCGGGCAAGGTAGTCATTCACGGTTACGAGATGGACACCTTTCTCTTCGAGTGCATTAAGGTAGATCGGCATCGTGGCGACGAGCGTTTTGCCCTCACCAGTTTTCATCTCGATGATCTTGCCCTGGTGAAGCATGATGCCACCGATCAACTGCACATCAAAATGACGTAAGCCGATCGTACGCACAGAAACTTCTCGCACGACGGCAAACGCTTCGAGCAGCATATCGTCGAGGTTTTCACCAGACGCCAGGCGCTCTTTAAATTCAGGCGTTTTCGCCTTCAGCTGCTCATTGGAAAGCGCCTTCATCTGCGCCTCTAAGGCGTTTATTTGATCGACCTCATCCCGATATTCCTCCAGGATTTTCTTGACTGGATCCCCGGAAAGCAACCGAGTCAGACCTTTTAACATATACCCTTCCTTCCGACGCGGGATTATAGCACAGCGGGCGGAGGCTCCATGGTTTCAAAAAGCGCCTAGAGCACTCCTTGACGCATAGTATTACCCGGCTACAATAGTGGCGTGGGGCGGTGGCGGAATTGGCAGACGCTGCGGACTTAAAATCCGCCGGTGGCGACACCGTGTGGGTTCGAATCCCACCCGCCCTACCAGCGATCCCCTGAGCAAAATAGCTCAGGGGATTTGCTTTTTCCTGAACTGCCCCCCATCCGGCCAGGCTCACAACTGTCCACTCGCGGGGATGAATTACAAAGATTGGCGATTATGATCCGTTTGTAAGGCATATCCATCCCGAACACGAATGGAGCTCACATGGCCGATACCGTCATCCACACAAAAGAATTGACCAAAATCTATGGAGAAGTAGTTGCACTCGATCACCTAAGCATGGAGATCCCAGAACATTCGATTGTTGGTTTCCTGGGTCCTAACGGGGCGGGAAAAAGCACAACCATCAAGCTCTTATTGGGATTGATCCATCCTACGAAAGGCAGCGGCAAGATTTTTGGGCGGGACATCCAGTCGGAGAGTCTCAAGATCCGCCACAGGATCGGCTACCTTGCCCAGCAGCCACGTTTTTATCCAAACCTCACCGCACGCGAGACACTGCGCTTCGTCGCACGTTTTTTCCTCGCCGACACCAAGCAAATTGAAGCGCGCGTTGATGAGTCACTGAAGATTGTCGACCTAGAAAACAAGGCCGATCGACCGATTAAGGGTTTCTCGGGTGGCGAAATGCAGCGCCTGGGGATTGCACAGGCTCAGATCAATCACCCCGAACTACTGATCCTTGATGAACCGGCTGCGGCACTCGATCCAATGGGCCGCGCCGATGTACTTAATATCATGCAGCGGCTGCGCGAAGTCTCAACGATCTTCTACTCCACGCACATCCTTGACGATGTTCAACGCGTGAGCGACCACGTGGTGATCCTCAACAAGGGCCGGCTTGTATCTGAAGGTCCGATAGAAGAATTGCTCGCTGGTGACGGTGAAGCTGTCTATAACGTTGAACTGATGCACCACCATGAGGGGACACTCGGTCGAATTCAAGAGCTGCCCTGGGTTTCAAACGTGATTGTCGCAGCCGAGAATGGCTGCACCCGATGGAGCATCGCTATTCGTGATGAACAGCGGGCTCATCAGGATCTTTTACGTGCCTTGCTTCAGGATGAGAGCGTTCAGATCCTTCAATATGGCCGCAGGAAGTACGAACTGGAAGAAATTTTTATGGATCTTGTTGGAGAGGATTCCTGACATGGAAAACACAGCTGCAATACGACCAACTGCTCAGAAGTTAGCTGGAATAAAAAATATCTTCACCCATGAGAGCCAATTATGGTGGGGGACGAGAAGATGGTGGATTCAGGCGATTATCGGCGGGATCGGGATGAACATCCTACTGGCCTTCTTCTTCTTCGTTATGCCACCCATACTGGAGGCAGCGGGAGAGGAAATCGATCTGCTGACCGGTGGCGCCCAGATGTTTTTCGGACTTGGATTCATGGTTCTTTCAATCGATGTAATCATCTTGACTCTGGACACTGTACTTGGCGAAAAACAAAATGGGACTGCCGAGTGGGTCCTTTCCAAGCCAGTCTCAAGGAGCGCCTTCATCCTGGCAAAACTAGCCGCACATACCATCCCGGTCATGGTGCTCCTGGTAGCGCTGCCCAGCGCAATTGCCTACGGATTATTCCTTATCAAGGGCGTTCCCGTACCAAGCACATTCCTTCCAGCTGTCGGGCTGATGGGATTACACACGTTCTTCTACCTTGTACTGACCATTGCTGGAGGGGTCTTCATCGATAACCGCAACACGCTTCTGGCGATCACGTTAGGATCAGCACTGGGTGGGGTTCTGCTGGCGAATTTAATTACACCTTTTGTCATGTGGACCCCCTGGCCGCTAGCCGCAATCGCATCCGGCCTGGTAGCCGGTGCGGAAGAAGCGCTTCCCAGCATGCTTTATCTTCCGGTTGTCTTCACAGGACTCTGGTCCATTGTGGGAATCCTCGCCGCATTAATGGGTTTCAATCGGGTGGAACTGGGGTAGACCTATCTGAGATCAGCAGCCGGACATGGAAAACATGTAGGCAGTACATCAGGTCAGCATGAGATGTAGGGGAAATTCATGAATTTCCCCTACAATTTCTAATCATGGGTTCCCCTGGACGCGAGATAGAATTTAATCCTTCCATGCGGACCACGATCCCCCAACGCGTTTGATCCAGAATCAGGGTATGAGCATAAAAGGTGCTGGTGCAGGCGAAAAAATGTATACTTCATGATGTCGATTGGATATGGTGACACGCGGTTATTCGTCTAAGGCTCTACGGAGGTCGTTATGCGTCGATGGATCACTCGCTTCCTGCTGCTCGGTCTATTGATCACAATTTCAGGCTGCACACTGCCTGGCGCAGCCTCGCCGACGCCATTCACATTCCCAACCCCTAACCTGACCCATACCGCGATCTTCGCGGCGACCGCTACAGGAACCGAATCGCCACCTACACTCCCCCCTCTATCGGAAAGCTCGACCCCCACCCCGCTGCTCTCGATTATCACCTCGACACCGGATGGCACCCAAGATACGGCGACACCCGGGCCATCACTCACGCCCGTACCGACCTCGACCGACCGTCGGCCCAATGGCGAGTTGATCACCGCTGCCTATCTATCAACGCCCCCGACAATCGATGGATCGCTCGGCGAGTGGACGACGACAACCTATCGTGCAGAGAACGTACTTTCCTATGCCAGCGCAGGCTGGACCGGGGGGAGCGATCTCTCCGCAGATTTTCTCATCGGCTGGGATGCTACTTACTTGTATCTTGGAGTCCGTCGGTTTGACGATACGTTCGTACAGGTCTCAACCGGTCGTTATATGTACCGGGGAGATGACGTGGAGATCCAACTTGACCTTGACCTGGAGGGAGACTACAGCAGCACACTCGTGAGCAGCGATGATTATCAGATCGGATTCTCACCAGGTAACTTCGACGGGCTCCAGCCGGAAGCTTACCGTTGGTTCCCACGCAGTGTCGAGGGCACACTTGCGAGTGTGGACGTGGAAACCGAGAAGAGTTCCAATGGTTACAGCCTTGAGGTGCGTATCCCATGGACCGTCTTCGGGCACACACCCAGCGAGAATGAACGCTTCGGATTCGCACTCTCACTTTCCGATAATGATCTCGTCGGAGTATCAGACTGGCAATCGATGGTATCAAGCGTCAGCACTCGGCGGGTTGCAAACCCAACAACCTGGGGCACGCTGGTGCTTGAAGCTCCAACAGCCAAATAGTCTTCGGATCCATTAACACATAACGCCCCGACACTTATCCGGGGCGTTATTAATCGGGTTGTGGAGCGTGTCAGAATAACACCGAGGCCAATTCTTCTCGATACTGCTGAGTGAGCGTATCCTCATCACCTAAAATCCCAAAGAGTCCGAGCATAATTTTTCTTGGCAATCCATCGCGGTAGCGTTTGTTCTGACGGAGAATGTCGATAAGGCCATCCATGGCGGCTGGAATGTTTCCACGGCTGATCAAGCGTCCTGCCTGATAAAGTTCGGCAGCGAGCGGATCATCTTCATCATATCCCGGTCCATTTCCTTCAACTTCAGCCAGCAGATCAGCCAAAGGTCGATAATCATCGACCCGGGCATATTCTGTACCGGCCGGGAAAGCCGAGATCAGTTCGTGAGCCTCTTTGCCCCGTCCTTGCATAAGCAAACTTTCCAGCAACCCCAGCGCGGCAGCTGAGTTTGCATCCTTCTCCGCAAGAATCTCCCTGAAAGCCGCTTCGGCATCCTCCCAATGATGGGTCATAAGGTGGCTGCGCGCTTGCTTAATCACCTGATCGACCTCGTCAGGCACCACTTGGTCCAGGAACCGCCGAACCATGCTTTCAGGCTGCGCACCGACAAATTCATGGATAACTTGTCCGTTCACGAAAGCCTTTACCGCAGGGATTCCCTGAACGCCATAACGCACCGCCACGCCCTGATTTTCATCGACATCCAATTTGGCAAGCACAAAGGAACCGCCCGCTTCCAACGCAAAACGCTCCAGAATTGGGCTAAGCATCTTGCAGGGACCGCACCAGGTAGCCCAAAAATCAACCACCACCGGAACGTCATGGGATTGCAGTAAAACGTCTTCCTCAAACGTAGCATCATTTACATCGATGACGTATGGACTGAGACTCACCTTTTGCTCCTTCCTTCACGTCTTGAGACAGTGAGCATCGAAAGACGACCCAACACCGGAACCTGGTTCCAACCCAGCCTATAGTTACTCATCAAAACCATCTGAGCTTGCGGGTTGTGCAATCTCGATAAGTTCGCCATGGATATCCAACACAACCCTGAAACCCATCATGCCCAACCAGGCGCGCATATCTTCAGGCAAACCTGTCTGCAGTAGGCCATCTATTTGTGCCTCACTATCCTTCAGAGAGGCTTCGATTGCCGCTTTCGTGAAGATATCTTCCTGCCCGAGCATTTTCATCGCACCTTCGCTGACCAACTCCTCCTGTCCGGCGATCATGGCAAACAGTTCATGCAACACCTGACGGTCAACTGTCTCACTTTCAACATGCCGCAAGAAACCATCATCATCGATGACATAGAAATGCTGATCTCCAACCTGCTTCACGTCGACAGGTTGATCATATTCATCCACGACAAGACCCTGGAACAACGCTCTGGCAATCATCCCTAACACCTGCACTTGATCCATCAGGGTTTCGGAGAAACCGAGCACCCAGAAAGATCTTGTTCTAGTTTCTTACTGATTGGAATCTTACCAGAATTAACCTCTACTGAGAGTTTGAGGTGTTGAGCATAACCAAGAAATGTTCTCAGGGGTGGACGTAAACAAGCGTTCCAACGGAGGCGAAACTGAAGAGCCATTGTGAGTCAGGCGTGCGCAAGTTTACACAACCATGACTCATTGGTGTGCCAAAATTGTCGTGCCAATAGGTGCCATGCAGCGCATAGCCCCGATAGAAATACATCGTGTAAGGAACGTCGGGTAGATAATAGCCAGGCCCCGACATATCCGCAGCCGTGTACTTGACGTACACCCGATATACCCCGAGGACAGTAGGATGTGCCGCCGTCCCTGTTGAGACCGTGAAGCTGTTCACACGATCCTGCCCCTCGTATGCGGTGACACGCTGTTCGCTGATATCGACTTCAATCCAGCGACCTTCAGCATAGATCTCCTCCAACGACATCGCATAAGTTGAAAGGTAGGAAACCTGTGGCGTCGCGGTAGCCGTCGAGGTAGCCGTTGGAGTCGGAGTCAACGTGATTGTCGGTGTGGAGGTTGGTGTTGAGGTCGGTGTTGAAGTGGGGGTTGGCGTCGGGGTCATCGTCGCTTTCTCGACCGGATTACCCACGGTCTGCGGCTGCAGCGCCGCGGCAGGCTTACGTCCATAGTACAGTCCCACCGCACCAGCCAAAACCAACGATGCGATCAAAACTCGAGCAGGCAGAAGACCTCTGTGAGCGATGTGGTCCGATGGCAACAGATCCGGCACAAGCCCGTCAGGTATGCTCGCTTCTCGAAGTGCTTCCTGGCGATCCTTAGCCGGCAGGGTACGCACAAGATAGCGGATCGCCTGGCGCGCGCTCTGGCTGCGGGGATTGATCTCGAGCGCCCTTGCTACGTAAGCCAGGCCGGCGCGTGGTTCGGACACACCCGCGAGGATCAACCACGCTTTCTCTGACTGCGGATTGAAGCGCACGGCCTCGCGAGCATGTTTTCTGGCTTTCCACTTATCGCCAGCCCGCAATGCCTGCTTCGCAGCAGTCAACGCTTCTTTAAAGTGATCGTCGGAGGATGGCTTGGTACTCACGGCGGTTTTCTCTAAGGCACCGATGCGGGTTCATTATTGACGTAGCAAAGCACGCCATCCGCAATACCCCGGGCGGCTTTTTCAGGGTTGGACAATAAGAAATCACGGTCAAGGTACAGAAAACCTGTCTCAATGATGGCCGCTGGGGTCTGGCTGTGGATCTCTCTGAAAGTATGATACTCCGTCATGTCGCGCGTGATGCTGCCAGCGTGAAAAGTCATGTCCGTCGCTTGCCCGTAGCGGTCGATGATGCAGTCGACAAGTCGTTGGGTTCGATCAGGTACTACCGTGTCGAGTGCGCTGGCGACTTTATAACCGGTGGCCAGATCATTGATCGGCAAGCAGGAGTCCGCATGGATCGATACGAGTGCCACCGCTCGATACTCAAACAACCGATCATCAAATTCCTCGAGCACATCGACTTTAAATCCGGCGGCTTCCAAAGCCCGGGCAGTGCGCATCCCGATCTCGCGGTTGACCTCCAGCTCGGTAAGACCATCCGCACAAATACTGCCTGGATCATCACCGCCTGTTGTGGGATTGGGACCGAGGTGGCCGATGACGATACCCACGCGCAGTTCACGATCTTCGAGCGATTCTGCAGGTTCGGCGACAGTTAAATTTGGTCCGGCAGGTTCCGACTCCAGCGCAGCTGCCAGCTGACTGGCGATCTCACCCGGGCTCAGACTTGCCGGCGTCCAGGCTGTGAACACCGTAGCCAGGACTGCCGCCACGATCAGCGTAGAACGGATGTGACGAAGAACCTCCCGGCCGGGTGGCTCTGAACTGGATCGAATTCTCCGCTGTCCAAAATCTTCCTGCATCCTTGATCGGCGCTCCTTGCTAAGCCTGGCTGCCATTATAGCAGTGCTTCTCACCAAGCGACTATGTGACCTGAGTCCCTAGAAAACGATCGTTGTTCTTGACAGTGCCCGCCGAATTTGTATAATATTGATCAAGATTTTCATAAATATTCCTATGGGTAGGTAGCACATGGTTCACTGCACATGTCCGAGGCGGGGGCGCTAATCACCTCGTCTCTTGTACTGAAAATGTAATAACTGGATTCTTCTCCCATTTACCCAACAACAGACGAGCCGTGACACGCTCCCGCGCTGCAATATGCGTGCCGGCAAGCGCTTTAATCTGCGCTTGACGATGGTCACTGCCGTCTGTTTTTGTTTTGCTATTGGAGCTGCACATGAACTTCATCACTGAGACAGCTAACGTAAATATTCAGTCCATAGAACACCCGAAACTTTGGGATTTCGTCGGCAACACTCCTTTAATTCCATTGAAGAAGATCTTCGCCGGCCGCATACCAAAGGGCGTCAATATCCTCGCAAAAGCTGAGTGGTTCAACCCAAGCGGATCGGTTAAGGACCGCCCAGCGGCTGCAATCCTGGAGCAAGCCTGGCTCGAGGGACATCTATCCGGTGGAAGAAACTTTCTTGATTCCACCTCGGGCAACATGGGCATCGCTTATGCAACACTTGGAGCCGCACTGGGAGTACCCATCCACCTGGCGATTCCCGAGAACGCTACACCGGAAAGATTGGCAATCCTGCGCGCGCTCGACGCTCACCTGACACTGACCGATCCGCTGGAAGGCTCCGAAGGTGCCCACGCGGTCGCACGTGAGATGGTGAGCAACCATCCGGATCGCTATTTCTACGCGAACCAGTACAGCAATCCTGCCAACTGGCAAGCCCACTACGACACAACCGGACCGGAGATCTTTGAGCAAACCGAGGGGGCCATCACGCATTTCATCGCCGGCTTAGGTACTACCGGTACGATCACAGGAACTGGAAGATATCTTAAGCATCGGGATGAACATATCCGGATTATCGGTGTTCAACCCGATGGTCCTTTGCATGGATTGGAAGGCCTGAAACATCTACCTTCAACTCATACGCCCGAAATCTATGATCCAAAGATCGTCGATGAGATGCGCTGGATCGCGACTGAGCCGACTTATGATCTACTCAAAGATTTGAGCCGTTCTGAAGGTCTTTTCGTAGGGGTTTCAGCTGCGGCTGCAGTCCTGGCGGCGTATGAAATCGCGAGGGATCTCGCAAATGGCGTCATCGTCGTCCTGCTTCCCGATTCAGGAATGAAATACGTATCCCAACCATTCTGGAGGGGTGAATGACGATTAGACTATCCCCCGATGTTTACACCGATATCCGCCAACATCTTGAAAATGTGTACCCGGAGGAGGGTGCCGGTTTTCTGCTGGGTCGCGAGCAAGGCGACTTGCGAATCGTCGAAGCTGCTCTACCCCAGCCTAACGAGTTCCAGATCGATAAGCGCCGTCGACGATATATGATTGAACCGCGAGATATGATGGCTGCGGAACGATATGCCGATGAACGCGGATATGCGATCATTGGCATCTTTCACTCGCATCCAGATCACCCGCCGGAACCTTCCAGTTTCGATCTGGAATGGTCACTACCCTGGTTCTCCTACATCATCACGAGTGTTCGGAACGGGAAGGCTGGTATTTCACGCTGCTGGCGCTTGAACAATGATCGCACAAGTTTTATTGAAGAAGAGCTTGAAACCTATCCATTACATCAGGAATCTTGAGGAGCAAGAACAATGAACAGAATCCGAATTCCAACCCCACTGCGGGCATATACTGGCGGTGAAAAAGAAGTTCAGGTCTCTGGAGAAACTGTCGGACAAGCGATGCGCGAGCTGGCTCGACAGTATCCATCAGTTCGCACTCACCTCTTTAATGACGGAGAACAACTGCGACCCTACGTAAATCTTTTCTTGAACGATGAAGATATTCGCAATATGGACGGCGAAAACACACCTATCAACGAAGGTGATCGTCTCATGATCGTCCCGAGCATCGCGGGGGGTATGGTGATCTGATTGCACGTTCGAACCGGCATACACGGAGCAACAGCCATATCAGGAAGCTTTGCTTTAAAAGGGTGATGGGAGACCGCCTTGCCCTTGCACTATTTTAGAGCTTCCCGTTCAACCTTTCTGCAGGCATAATCAGACAACAAGCGAAAAAGACATACGGATGACCTAGTTCTTATGAAACGAGAGTGGCAATGAGTGAAAACGTAAATCAAAATGGAAACGCTAGCCTGAGTCACGCAGAGATCCTTCGCTATTCGCGCCACCTGCTTATGCCTGAGGTAGGTCTCGAAGGTCAGGAGAAGCTGAAGTCGAGTTCAGTTCTAATCGTTGGTACCGGTGGGCTTGGATCACCTGTCTCGATGTACCTGGCAGCTGCAGGGGTTGGCACAATCGGTTTGGTCGATTACGACGTCGTGGATTTCACCAATTTGCAGCGCCAAATTGTTCACGGCACACATAGCATCGGGGAACGC
>JASFLN010000022.1:0-10426 GCA_050118075.1 Anaerolineales bacterium | reverse complement strand
GGGCTGCGGGAATGCAGCGATATCCGGTGCATCGCCGGCTTCGACACGCACGGTGATCAGCGTTTCAAACTCGGCTGTGCCGGAATAGAGCACGTCAATGTCCGGGTTGGCTTCCTCGAACGCCGCAACCACAGATTCAAACGCGTCCTGTTCCGTGCCGCGGAACGCGCCGAGGATAAACACGGTTCCCGTATCCTCACCAGGGCCCTGGTCGGCAGCCGGTGTCGCGGCGCCGCCGCCACAAGCGGACAGCACCATGGTGGCCATCAACATCAGGCCAACGATCGTAAAGATCTTTTTCATCTCTCTTCACTCCTTAGTGAATAATTAAACGACAAATTTGTACGATATGCAGGTTTCATTCGATTGAGTTCGTATCAGCCTCCTTTCATGGGCTTACCATACTCGTAAACATCAATTTAGGTATCCCAATCTTCGCTATGGGGATCCTGGAATAAGCTGTTCCCAAAGACTCCTCTCGTGAATCTCGATCAGCCCTACCTGGGGGCTGCGGTCGTGGACCGAACCACGAGCTCGGACTGCATCTCGATGCAGGTCGGCTCTTGGGAAGGTTCAGAAATCACATCAAGCAGCAGCCGCAGTCCTACCTGACCTGATTCAAACAGCTGCTGACGAACGGTGGTCAGGCCGACATAATCGGCGAACTCAACGTCATCATAACCGATCACAGAGAGATCTTCCGGCACGCGCAGCTCGAGCTCGCGCGCCTCTTCAAGCACACCTAGAGCCTGGGTGTCACTGGCGGCGAAAATGGCGGTTGGCCGATCTTCAAGCTCGAGCATCTCGCTGGCTAGCTGCTGCGCCTCATAGCGCCCATGGTCGCCGCGCCTGTGCAGTCGCGGATCGATGTCAATTCCTGCTTCATGCAGCGCTTTCTCGTAGCCCCTGAAACGATCTCGGCTCGCCGAAAAGTAAAACGGATCTTCGAATGAGTCACTGATATATCCGATGCGCTGATGTCCGAGTTCCAACAGATGCTTGGTGGCTTTGTAGCCGCCTAGTACATCATCCACAATCACGCGATTGAAATGCGTAAGTTCCGGTTGATTCACATCCACGAGCACAAGCGGGATGCTCGCCGAATGAAACCGGTCCAGGTCCTGAGCGGTGGGCGGCAGCGAGATAATCAGCGCGCCGTCGACCCGCTCCCGGCGGGCGACTTCGTTAAACGTGAAATCACGCCGCTCGGGAGTCTCGACGTTGAAAACAATCAGATCGTATTCTGTCCCGGTGATAGAAAGCTCAACGCCCCGCAAACGTTCAACAGTTGCAGGGCGTGTGAAGAAAGGGGCGATGGCAGCGATGGTAAGGGTTTTACCCCAGGAAAGACGGCGCGCAATCGGATTCGGCCGATAGTCCAGCGCGTCGATCGCTCGCTGGACACGCTCACGTGTCTCATGACTTACCTGTGGACTCTTATTGATCACGCGGGAGACTGTACCTAAACCCACGCCGGCCTTCTTTGCGACGTCTCGGATGGTTGCTGGCATCTTCCCTGTAGCGGTTCAAACACGGTTATGGAACCGGTTCCATAATAGTACTCCAATCCTGGACTGCTTGTCAAGCAAGCTCCCAGCGACCGCTTCCATCAATACCCTTGACGCCCTACGACGAAATGGATATCATCCCACTTAATGAAAAAGTCTTTCAATAAGGATCGTGCTCCACAAACCACGCAGATCTTCGATCTGCTGCGCAGTGATGGCTACCGGCTGACCAAGCCGCGTCGCGCCGTGATCCACACGCTCGCACAAAGCGATGGCTGGCTGCGGCCTGAAACGATCTACCGCCGGGCGTGTGCAGATGCACCGACGCTCGGACTTGTGACCGTGTATCGCACGTTGCAGTTGCTCACCGAGCTTGGTATCGCACGGCGGGTGCACACGGACGACGGCTGTCACGGGTACACTCTAGCTAAGCATCGTCACGGTCATCACCTGATCTGTAAACAATGCCAACAACTGATTGAATTTCCGGGGACTGAAGATCTGCAGCCGCTGATGGCTTTCCTCGAGAACAAAACCGGTTTCATTATCGAGGATCATGTGCTTGAACTATCCGGGCTATGCCCCGAATGTCAGCATTCCATATCGAAATAATTACACCTTTACCACCATGCCGAGAAGAAACATGCTGAATACATTTGACCTGCTAAAGAAACTGGCCTTCATGGCACTTCCCGTAACCTTACTGGCTACAGCTTGCTCCTCACCTTTACAAAACGATGTGTCCATGGAAGGTGCTTTTTTGCGCTCTATTGATGAGCTTGAGCCCATTGAGCGGTCCTCAGACGAGAAACTCAACGTCGTCGCTACAACCAACATCGTTTATGACGTTGTGCAAAACGTGGGCGGCGAGCTTGTCCAGCTTGAAGCTTTGATCCCTCGTGGCTCAGATCCGCACGCATATGAACCCTCGCCGGGCGATCTGCAAACCCTCGTGCAGGCGGATTTGATCTTCATTAATGGCGTTGACCTCGAAGAGCCGCTGCACCCCACATTTTCGGAGATCGCCAACGATACGGCCATCGTTTCACTTTCCGAGGGGCTCACATTGCAATCCTTCAGTGAGGACAAGCACGAAGCGGAAGTCGCAGATGCGGCGGAAGACCATGATCACGATGGATCGGACCCCCATGTTTGGTTAGACCCATTGAATATTGAAATTTGGACCGAGAACGCCAGCCGTTCGCTCTCTGCCGTTGACCCGGCTCACGCCGATCAGTATCAAGTCAATGCGGATCTGTACCGGCAACAGCTGCAAGATCTTCATCGTTGGACTCTCGAGCAAGTCTCAGAGATCCCCGTGGAACAGCGCAAGCTCGTCACCGATCACCGTGCGTTGGGGTATTTCGCCGCTCGCTACTCATTCGAGTTAATTGATACCGTCATACCCGCCTACAGCACAGCCGCTGAGCCCTCGGCGCGTGAACTCGGGGAGCTGGTAGATGTGATCGAAGCCGAGTCGGTGCGCGCAATTTTTGTCGGTACAAACGTCAACACAAACCTGGCGGACCGTGTCGCCCAGGACACCGGCATTCAAGTTGTCCCGCTTTACATCGGCACACTGAGTTCGCCGGAGGGTCCGGCAGGTAGTTACCTTGCGATGATGAAGTACAATGTCGAAGCCATCGTGGCTGCACTCGGCACCAACAATTAATGCGATGAGGTCTGCTCTCCTATGGCCCAGTTAACCGGTCGTTTTCACGATCACGTTGTAGACGCACCTCCAATTCACCTTGAAGAGATCGATGTGCGTTTCAACGGCACCCATGCGCTCCTTGATATCAGCGGCGAGTTTGAACCCGGCAGACGCATCGCGATTGTAGGTCCCAACGGTGCGGGAAAAACCACACTCCTGCAGGTCATCGCTGGCACGCTCGAACCCGACCGCGGGAAGGTAAAGATCTACGGCCGTCACCCCCATCGGCATGTCTGTATCGCCTACGTCCCCCAACGAAGCAAAGCAGATTGGAACTTCCCCGTAAATGTGAGCGAGGTGGTCATGATGGGCCGTATACGCAAAATTGGCCTCTTCCGCTGGCCGACGCAGAAGGATTGGGATTTCGTACGCTCCTCCCTTGAGCAGGTCGGTATGCAGGCCCTCGCCGACCGTCAGATCGGTGAACTCTCTGGCGGCCAACAGCAGCGCGTTTTCTTGGCCCAGGCGCTGGCCCAGGAAGCGGAAGTGATCCTGCTCGACGAACCACTCAACGGATTGGATCTCCCCTCTCAGGAAGCGATCCTCGAGATTCTGGATAACTTATCGAGACGCGGCGTCACCGTGCTGGTGACGACCCACGACCTTGAATTAGCTCGAGCCCGTTTCGATCAGATCATGCTTCTCAATCGCAGGTTGATCGCTTTCGGAAAGCCCGAAGATGTTCTGATTGAAGCCAACCTGATAGATGCCTACGGGGGCAGCATGCATTTTGTGGATGGCGAAGGGGGACGCGTACTGCTCACTGACACTTGCTGCGAGGGCGACGAGGAGCACAGCCAACATGGCTGATCTGTTGCAGTTTTTGCTTGAGCCTTTCAGCTACGCATTTATGCTGCGCGGCCTGGGTGCCGCGTTAATCGTCGGGGTGGTTTGTCCCATCCTGGGCACCTATGTCGTGCTGCGAGGGATGGCTTTTTTCGGTGACGCCTTAGCCCACATCATCCTGCCCGGTGTCGTGATCGCGTTCTTGCTCGGATGGCCACTGGCCATCGGTGCGCTGATCATTGGCATCCTTGCAGCTCTGACGATCGGAGCGATCAGCAGGCGCACACAGATCCAGGAGGACGCTGCCATAGGGGTCGTGTTTGCCGGTGCATTCGCACTCGGAGTGGCATTGATCTCACTACAGCGCAGTTACGCAGTCGACCTATCCCACATCCTTTTCGGAAACCTGCTCGGCGTTTCAGTGACGGATCTCTGGCTGATGGGTGCCCTGAGTTTGCTTGTCCTGAGTGGCATCTTCGCGTTTTACAAAGAATTTCTGGTGCTCTCATTTGACCCAACACTCGCCCGAACCTTGAGACTGCCGGTCAATTTCTTGCAGAATCTGCTTCTCGTGCTGCTTGCACTCGTAATCGTCATTTCAATTCAGGCTGTCGGGGTGGCACTTGTCCTTGCTATGCTCGTTACGCCTGCCTCGGCGGCTTACTTGATCACGCGCCGACTGCCACCCATGATGTTCCTCTCCGCGGTACTCGGGACGGTGGGCGGATTGCTGGGGCTCTACGTTTCCTACTACCTCGACATCGCATCCGGACCAGCGATCGTACTTGTCGAAACGGCTTTCTTTGCGCTGGCTTTAGTCGCCAGCCCACGCCGCAGTGCACTCTGGTCCCGCCCAAATCCTTCCTGAGCATCTGCTAAGCCAAGTACACTTCCCAGCACCTATCCCGAATCGGATGCATACATCCACAAATCGAATTAAGAAACTGGTTCGAATAGGTCAGGTGCGGGTATTATTAAGCGATGCTATCACGAAACTCAACGGGAACAGACGCCTCCTGGATCACAGTCTCTTTTGCGATCCGTAGTATTTTCACCCTTGCCATCCCGCTGGTGATCAACCTGCAGGACAGGTTATCTCTCGAACTTATCCTGCTCACCTCCGGTTGGTTTCTAATCGCACTTTTTATCATCCTGGTGCGATATGCGGGTGAATTCGGGGCTGGAAGTGCGCCAACCCTGGCGCTGTTTGACCTTGCGTTCGCAACCGCCGTTATCGCTCTGACCGGATACTACCGGAGTCCACTGCAGTGGACCCTCGCGCTGGGTCCATTAACCATTGGCCTACAGCGGGGGCGCGGCGCAGCAATTCGCTGGGGCCTACTCGGCGTCGGATCGCTTGCCCTTGTACTGATTGTCTTCAACCAACCGACCACCTGGGAAATTCTCTCCACCCTAGCACTTCTGATCATCATCATTCCAACCACGTTTTTATTCACGATCATCGGCTTGCACATCCGCAGGACGATCGATGACCAGATCCAGTCCCGATTGGCGGACAGCGAAACCGTACGCCAGGAAGAGCGCGGCCGGGCTTACGACCTATTCAACATGGCTACAGCCATCAACGCCTCGTTGGACGTCGAGACTGTCGTTAAACTTTCACTCGATCTCTGTACCAAGGCGCTGCATGGCTCAGGTGCGCGTGACGGGCGAATTGGCTCCGCGTTGCTCTTGCTGACGCCGCAGGGTTTTCGCATTATGGCCACCCGCAATCTTCCCGCCCAGGATCACGAAATGGTCTTCTCCAAAGAAGCAGGCGCTTTGAGTAGGGCACTGGTGCGCGGTGGCACTCAAACCGCACTTTACCCCGAAAGCGATCCGGAACTGCGCCAGATCAACGGCCTCGATGCTAACTCGGAGGTCCTGATCACTCCTCTCGCCTATGGATTTGATACCTTCGGAGCACTGCTTTTCGGGCACCCTGAACCGCGCTTTTTTGACCCTGTTCGACGCGAGCTCCTGACCGCCATAGGCCAGCAGGTCACGATCGCCCTGCAGAACGCCCGCCTTTATGAGAACCTTCTAGTTGAAAAGGAACGTATCAGCGAGCTGCAGGAAGAGTCGCGTAAAAAACTGGCGCGCGATCTTCACGACGGGCCGATTCAGACTCTGGCGGCAATCACCATGCGCTTGAACTATGCCAGACGTTTAATGGATCGGGATATGAAAGACGCCCGAGAAGAACTGGTCACGCTCGAGACAGTTGCCCGTCAGACCACACGCGAAATCCGTCACATGCTTTTCACAATGCGCCCTCTGATCCTCGAATCGCAGGGTCTGGTTGCAGCTCTATTCCAATTGGCTGAAAAAGTGCGCGAAACCCACCACGCCAACGTTGTTATGGAGGTCAACCAGGAGCTTTCAAGCACACTTGACGCCGCTCGACAGGGTGTGATTTTCTACATTGCGGAAGAGGCAGTCAACAACGCACGTAAGCATGCGCAAGCCTCTCATATATGGCTGCGGCTTTGGGACACAGAGGATGAATTCATGCTGCAGGTGGAGGATGACGGGGTGGGTTTCAACGTAGGCGCTGTGGATGCCAACTACGAGCAGCTGGGCAGTATGGGGATGGTCACGATGCGCGAGCGCGCCGAGCTCGTAGATGCGGCACTGCGGGTTGAATCGTCAGAAGGAGAGGGCACCTGCCTCACGCTTAGGGTCCCCAAGCCTGCTTGAGTCATACACACTCTTAGCTATGAATTTGATTTTTACCCACAAGACCTAACGATGCGCTGGGAAGCACTGCTCTGGAGTGTACTGGCGATGACCACACCTGCGGCTGCTCAGCTGCTGTGGCGGCGATTCGCCCCAAGGTTGCCCGATTGGGCACAACCTCTGACTCAGGGCGCGAGCTGGTTGCATGCTCTCATCCTGCCCTACCTGGCGCTTATTGTGGGGTCAATCCCCGGCAGGTTGGTAGGGTTGTATGGTATCGATACATACGAATGGTTTGCGGGTGGCCTCGCTTGTCTGTGTGCTTTACTCGCAGTCTACTTCACCTACCGATTGCGACCACTGGATGAACTCCGTCCTCGCAGTGCGGTGGATCGCTGGAAGGATGAGCCCCGCTGGGCGCTCTACCGCGCCACCGCTGGGCTGTGGATCCAGGACATCACCCTCGGCGCGGGGCTGGGTCTAATCCTTGCCGCGACGGAGTGGCTTCTGACCGCGCTTGCACATGACTCAGGAAATATCTCGGAACAGGATCCCGAACCGCTGTACCGCTCCGCTGTGTCGACCGCCCTCTTTATCCTCACTCAAAACTTCTGGCTGACCGCCGGGACACAGCTTATCTTCTTTCTGCTTCTCGAGACGTGGTCTCGACAGACCCATATTAGCGATGACGTGATCGCGTAACTTAGCTGGACAGGCATACCGATGGGGTAAGATCAAGCCGATCATGGACGTCAAATACATACCAATTATGGAAGCACGGAGCCACCGACCACACAGGAACCACAGCTTGAGGACACGGATCAGCTTGATTGCAGTCGGTGCCCTCTGGTTCATATGGATCGGGATCGAGGATCAAAGCACGCTCTTCGTGCTGTTGATGGCCGCCAGCCTGGTCCTGGTCCTGGCAGGTGTCATCGCCGAGCGATTATTTCACCGCATGCCAGGATCCAAAACGCGGCGTGCAGTATGGTTTTGGTTGATCGGCTTGGGAGCTGGGTTGCTGGTCGCGCCAATCGCGATCGTACTGATGACCGTCAAAATATCGCTTCATCATCACGCCGTCCCTGATTTTTCGCCAGCGGAGGTCATCAATGTGCTTCACAGCACGCCGGCATGGGTGCTGGGCGCGCTGTTGCTTTCCAGTGCTGCGGCGCTTTACGATCGCCTTCGTTTTGTGTAGTCAAAGTGATATGTGTTGGCAGACACCGTGGCATCGCTTAAAATCTAGATACTTGCTTAACCAGAATGCGAGGAAGTATGGGGCCGACATTAGATACGGAAATTTTTCTTTGTCCCAACTGTTTTTTACCGGCTGACAAACCTGGAGAATGTCCGCAATGCGGGCATACACGCGTGGGTTGTCGACCAGGCGATCCAGACGATCCCTGCCGTCGTCCACTCATAGGCTCCGACGGGAAACTGCGCACACGCGCCCCACTGTGGTGGCTGCAGTACACTGTCACCAACCTGACCCATCATCTGCGCAAGCAGTAAACACATCACATCAGAAGCGAGGAATGCATGCAGAAGGAAAAAGTCATCATCATCGGATCAGGCCCGGCCGGGCTGACCGCTGCACTCTACATGGCCCGCGCCGATACAAACCCATTGGTAATTTCCGGCAACCAGCTTGGTGGGCAGATTTCCATAACCAATGAGGTGGAGAACTACCCCGGTTTCCCGGAAGGCACCACTGGTCCTGAACTGGTGGACTTAATGCAGAAACACGCCGAGCACTTCGGCGCGCGTGTGCTGATCGACGAGGTCACAGAAGTTGATTTCACGCAGGGGACACCTTTCAAGGTCAAAACACACGGCGAAGAGTACGAGGCGGACAGCGTTATCATAACCGTCGGCGCCTCGCCCAAACGTCTCGGAATCCCCGGTGAAGAGGAGTTCATCGGTCGCGGGGTATCGTTTTGCGCCACCTGCGACGGGTTCTTCTTCCGTGACAAGGAGGTCCTGGTCGTGGGAGGCGGCGACAGCGCCATGGAAGAAGGTATCTTCCTGACAAAGTTTGCTAACCGGGTGCGCGTGATCCACCGCCGCGATGAACTGCGTGCTGGTGAGACACTAAAGAAACGCGCCTTCGCCAACGATAAGATTCAATTTGTCTGGGATACAGTCCTTGATGAGATCTCGGGCAACGGAAAAGTTGAAAAAGTGCTGGCCCGCAACGTTAAAACAGGTGAAACCGAGCAATTGGATACCGACGGCGTGTTTATCTTCATCGGTCATTATCCGAATTCAGACCTTTTCGAAGGGCAATTGGAGATGGATGAAACCGGGTATTTGATCACGGATGATCACAAGATGACCAGCGTTCCAGGGGTATTCGCCGCGGGTGAGATTCAGGATTCGATTTTTCGTCAAATATCAACCTCGGTTGGACAAGGTGCTGCGGCAGCTATGATGGCCGAGCGCTGGCTTGAGGAACAGGAAGAATAAGCCATGCCTGAAAAGGCAGGTATTTATTACTTTGAGCACCGCGGCGGGGGCCTGCGCGGTGAAAAGCCGCCTTTGGTCTTTGTTCATGGCGCGGGAGGAAGCCATTTACACTGGCCCCCGCAGGTGCGACGGATTCCCGATAAAACGGTGTACGCGCTCGACCTTCCCGGCCACGGCCGCTCAGAAGGCCCGGGCTGTAGCAGCATTGCAGATTACGTCGAGCGTATCGATGCCTGGATGGAAGCGATGAATCTGGACCGGATCATCCTGGGAGGACACTCCATGGGTGGTGCGATCACGCAGCATTTCGCACTTCAGCTGCCCCATAAATTGAGCGCACTGATCCTGGTAGGAACGGGAGGCCGCCTGCGCGTTCACCCGACAATCCTGGAGGCAACTGCCGACGCTTCCCGTTTCGAGGAAGCCGTAGATATGATCATCGAATGGTCTTTTAGCGATTCGGCACCACGCAGATTGGTTGAGTTGGCCCACAGACGTATGCTTGAGGTGGATCACAATGTGATCCATGATGATTTCGTCGCCTGCGATAACTTTGATGTCATGCAGCAGGTCAGCCAGATCAAACTGCCCGCGCTGGTGATCTGCGGCGAAGCCGATCAGCTCACCCCGATGAAATACAGCGAGTATCTTCTCGATCAGCTTCTACAGGCACGTCTCGTTCGCGTTCCCGATGCCGGCCACATGGTCATGCTCGAGCAGCCCGAGCGTGTGGCTGAGACTGCTGCAGAGTTCGCAGCTGGAATAGGCTGAAGCTTTCGCATTCGAATCATTAACCATAGAGGGACGACCAGCCGGTCGTCCCTCTTTTCGTATCGTGGGGCTTCCCCGGTGTGCAGCGCACCCCTCCATATTCGTTGCCAGCGCAGGGAGCACCAGCGATGACACGCTCTCTCATTTAGAACGCCTTGTCAATCATAGTGGCCGGGTGAAGGAATGCTTGATCGCCCCAGTTGCCCGATCCTGAATCTCTAGTCCCCAATCCCCATGAGTTCCCTGAGCCTTGGCTCGAGCGCATTGATCGCTCTGGCTCTATGGCTGAGTTTGTTCTTCTCTTCCATGCTTAGCTCCGCCATTGTCTTATCCATCGTTGCAAGCTTGAAGATCGCATCGTAGCCAAAGCCATGTGAACCGCGCTCTGTGGGAATGATCTCACCTTCACATAAGCCTTCGCCTAATGCCGATGCCCCCTCCGGACTGGCCAGCACGGCAACACATCGGAAGCGAGCCGTCCAGGGCTTGGGCTCGTTTT
>JASFLN010000021.1:0-10431 GCA_050118075.1 Anaerolineales bacterium | reverse complement strand
GGGCGATCGTCATGCCCACTTTAAGCTCGACCCCTTTACCCGCCTGACCGTAATTGGGGACCTGCGGATTTTCGTGCATATTGCGACCAACGCCGTGACCGGTATATTCTCGCACGACCTGCAAGCCATTTTTCTCCACATGCGCCTGGATCGCGGCGGACACATCGCCCGAACGTCTGCCAGCCTTCATCTGCTCGATTCCTATGAACAGCGATTCGCGTGTCACATCCATCAGATGCTCTGCGTCGCTGGACACGTCCCCCACCCCGATCGTAAGTGCCGAGTCACCGACGAAACCCTTATAGACTGTTCCGCAATCCATGCTGACGATGTCGCCTTCCTCTAAGCGGCGATCACCGGGGATGCCGTGCACAAGCTCATCGTTGATCGAGATCGTCGTCTCAGCAGGGTATGGATAAGCTCCCGGAACGCCCACAAATGCAGGCTCTGCCCCATTTGCCTCAAGAACCTCTGCCGCAGCATGGTTGACTTCATTGGTCGTAACACCGGGCTTGACCGCCTCCACAGCGGCGGCCAGGGCGCGTGCATTGATCAGACCGGCCTTACGCATCAGGTCCAATTCTCTTTTACTTTTCAGCACGATCCCACTTCGCCAGGTCATTCAGCTTGCCTTATCCTTTATCGCGGTGAGCAGCGCTTCAGTCACCGCCTCAATGCTTTGTTCTCCGTCTACGTCCACTAATTTCCCCCGTTTGCCGTAGTAATCACACAATGGGGCCGTTTGCTCCTGGTAAACACGGATGCGCTCCTTAACAGTCTCTTCCTTATCATCCTCACGCTGGTAGAGTTCGGATCCGTCATAATCACACACGCCCGGCTCCTCCGGTGGGTTGAATTCGACATGGAAGATATGCCCGCTCTCACGGCAGACCCGTCGACCCGTCAAGCGGCGCAGAAGCTCCTGCTCTGAGATATCTATGCAGAAGACCCCGGTGAGGTCCTCTCCCAGTTCATCAAGGATCTCATCTAGCGCTTCAGCCTGGGGTACGGTGCGTGGGAAGCCGTCCAGAATCGCACCCTCTTCACAATCAGGTCTTGAGAGCCGATCCCGAACCATCCCAACCGTAACATCGTCCGGGACAAGCTCACCTTTTTTAATGTACTCATTTGCCTTCTGGCCCAACACGGTCTGTTTCTTGAGATGCTCCCGGAATAGATCCCCGGTCGAGACCTGTGGGATCCCCAACTCGGACGCCAATCGTTTGGCCTGGGTCCCTTTACCAGCTCCGGGAGGTCCAAGTAGTACCAGGAAGGTGGCCATGGTTTACTCCTGCACTAGCGCACCAGAACCGCTTGATCGTAACCGCGCAGCTTGAGTTCAGCCTCGATGGAGCGATAAAGATCACGAACCACACCGACCACAATCAGCAAGCCGGAGGAGGACACCAACAATAAACCAGTGTTCGAGCCCCCGATCGGCCAAATCAAGCCAACCAGGAAAGGCATCACTGCGACGAGGCCCAGGAAGACCGCCCCAGGCAGCGTGATGCGGCGAAGCACCCTGGTGAGGTAGCGCTGTGTGGCGGCACCCTTCGTCACGCCCGGAACCTGCGCGCCAGATCGCTTCAGGTTCTCGCCATAGTTCTGTTGCGTGAAGAGCACGTCAGTATAGAAAAACGTGAACCCGACGACGAAGAAGAAATACATAATCCAGTAGGTGTTACTGAAACCACCAAATGTGTTCTGGAAGAAAAGTGCCACGTTACGCACCCAAAGCGTCTGCGAGTTGATAAAGAACTGCGCCAGAACCGCGGGGAATGTAAGCAGTGACTGGGCGAAGATGATCGGAATCATGCCGGCCATGTTGACCATCAATGGCAGCGTTCCTTTAACCGGCATCGACATGCGGTTGCCCACACGGCGCCCGGGATACATCACCGGAACATTCCGCCGCCCCTCTTGCACGAAGACGATCACGAAGATCGTGATCACCAAGAGGAAGGTCACGAACAAAATCAGCGGTAAGACCTGCGTTTCGCTCATGAAGATCCGCCCGAGATTGGTCGGTATGCGAGCAACAATACCTGCGAAGATGATCAGCGAGAGACCCTGGTTGCGGATACCATGTTCAGAAATTAGCTCGCCCAGCCAAATCGCAAACATCGTTCCCGCCGTCATCGTCAAGAGCGTTGTAAAGGTGGGCAGGTTCAACCCAAAGGGAAAGTTCAAAATGCTGCCACCCAATCCGGTAGCATACTGCTGGAAAATACGAATCTGTCCTACAGCCTGCAGTGCCGACATCGGAACCGCCAGGTAATAGGTCCATTTCTCCTGCCACTTGCGGCCTTCGCGCGGGTCATCTTCCATCTTCTGCTGAAGTGCAGGGATGATCGGTACAAGCAACTGCAAAATAATCTGCGCCGTAATGTAGGGATAGACACCCATCGCCAGCACGGAGAAATTCGAAACCGTGCCTCCCGACAGCAGGTCCAACAGACCAATAAAAGTCTGCCCCTGCCCCGAGCCGGCAAGCACGCTTGCGATCGCCGCCCGGTTAATCCCGGGTACAGGGATATGGGCAACAAAACGGTACAGGATCAGCAGTCCCAAAGTGATCAATATCCGATTTCGAATATCGGATGAGATAAAGAGAAATCTCCAGGCTGAGCGCCTCATTGGCCTCGGCTCCTTTCGACCCTAACCATCAAACCTCATACTCCAGGATCTCAACTGAACCGCCCGCCTTTTCGATCTTGGCTCGAGCGCCCTTCGAAATCCGGTGTACACGTACGTTCAGCTTTACGTCGACATCACCATTCGCCAGAATCACAACCGGTTGCTCGGCGTCCCGTAGAACACCAGCTTCAACCAGCGTGTTCGGTGTCACGTCACTGCCCTCCGCAAAACCATCCAGGTTTTCAAGGTTTACTTCATACCATTGGACGCGATTGATATTGGTAAAACCGCGCTTGAATGGCAGTCGGCGGAAGAACGGTAAGTTGCCGCCCTGGTGATATAGTTTGCCGCCGGAACCTGCTCGGGCGCCCTGGCCTTTGGTGCCCCGGCCAGCCGTCTTGCCCTGCCCGGCCGAGATGCCCCGCCCCACGCGCTTGCGTGATTTCTTGGACCCCGGTCTGGGTTTCAAATCATGGAGTTTCATCGTCGCACCTATTCCTCAACTTCTACCAGATGTTGAATGCGATCGATCATGCCGCGCACCTGTGGGTTATCCGGTCGCTCAACCGTCTGGTGGAGCTTTTTCAAACCTAACGCCTGAGCTGTCCGCTTCTGGCGTCGAGAATAGCCGATCGGACTGCGGACGAGTGTTACGCGCAGAACCTTCTTCTTAGCCATCGGTCTCTCGCTCCCAGAACGGCTTCAGCGCATCGCGTTCCTTGCCGCGCTTCGCCATCTCATTATCGATCCATTTCAAACTTGTAAGCCCCTTCATCGTTGCACGCGCTACGTTCAAAACATTTGCGCTGCCCAATGACTTGGTCAGGATATCACGCACACCAGCAACCTCGAGCACAGCACGCACCGCGCCACCGGCGATCACACCCGTACCGGGCGAAGCCGGCTTAAGCAGCACCTGAGCGCCACTGTGTTTGGTTGTTATTTCGTGCGGTATCGTTGTTCCAACAATCGGAATGTCGACCATGTTCTTGCGTGCTTTATCGGCTGCTTTTCGAATCGCATCCGGAACGCCGCGTGCCTTGCCAACGCCTAATCCAACACGACCGTTGTTGTTGCCCACGACGACAGAAACGCGGAATGCAAAGCGGCGGCCACCCTTGACGACCTTGGCCACACGCGCGATGTCGATTACGCGTTCGTCGAGTTCTTCTCGGTCGTCCATCCGATCACGATAACTTTTTCTCACCGATAGATCTCCCTTCGACCCTAAAATTCCAGTCCCGCTTCACGTGCCGCTTCCGCCAGCGCGCGTATGCGACCGTGGTATTTGTAGCCACCCCGATCAAACACGACCTGCTTAAAACCCTTGTCGGCGGCGCGCTTGGCCACTGTCTCGCCCACGATGCGCGCTTGTTCCGTCTTGGTTTTGCCCTTCAACTCAGAGGCCAGGTCTTCTTCTATGCTCGAGGCTGAGACCAACGTGTTCCCCTGCTGATCGTCGATGACCTGTACATAGATCTGATTCAGGCTGCGGTAGACGTTCAAACGTGGCCGCTCTGCAGTGCCCTGCAGATTGCGGCGCACGCGCCGATGTCTGCGCAGTCTACGTTCATTGCGTGATTTTTTCGCCATAATTACGCCATCACCTTGCCGGCCTTACCAGCCTTCCTGCGTACATATTCGCCCAGATAGCGGATGCCCTTGCCTTTATAAGGTTCCGGTGGGCGGATCTTACGGATGTCCGCAGCGACCTGACCGACAACTTGCTTATCAGGGCCCTTGACGACAATCGTCCGGGCTTTCGTATCCACTTCAAATTCGATCCCGTCTGCCGGCTCCACCTGGACCGGGTGAGAGTAGCCCACGTGCAGGATAAGATCCTTGCCCTGCATCTCGGGACGATACCCGACACCCTGTACCTCCAGGGTCTTTGAGAAACCTTCGCTCACGCCGATCACCATGTTGTTGATCAGGGAACGGGTTAATCCGTGCAGTGAGCGCATTTGCGGGGCGTCGGATGGACGCTCCACAATGACGGAATCATCTTGTTTTTCGATCTTCATCTCCGGTCGGAATTCACGTTCAAGTTCGCCATTAGGGCCTTTGACAACGACTTTCGAACCCTTGACGTCAACCTGCACCCCGTCCGGGATGACTACTGGCATGCGTCCTATTCTCGACACATCTTCCTCCATCTGCTCGCCCAGGAGTTTTCTGCTGAGCTGCGTGTTGCTCCACAAAAGAGCGGACAACTGCAGCTCATCATCCCGGGCAGCTGTTGCTTACCATACCTCGCAGAGTACTTCGCCGCCGACACCCAGCTGTCGGGCACGCATTCCGGTCATGACGCCTTTCGGGGTCGTCATAATGGCGATCCCCAATCCGGATTGCACCCAGGGGATGTCCTGCTGGCCGACGTACACGCGGCGACCGGGTTTGCTTACGCGCTGCAAGCCGTTGATCACGGCGCGGCGCTCGCGGCGTTTACCCACATACTTAAGCTGAATACGGATCGTCTTGTGCGGACGTCCTTCCAGCTGCATGACCTCGAAATCTTCGATGAAACCCTCTTCTTTAAGGATTTCGACAATGGACACTTTCAATTTCGAGCTTGGAATCGATACAACCTGTTGTCCGGCAATCAGCGCATTGCGAATGCGGGTTAACAAGTCAGCGATTGGATCTGAAACACTCATATCAAACTCCCCGAATCCTCGGTTACCACGAGGCCTTCTTCAGGCCCGGGATCTTGCCTTCTAAAGCCTGCTCACGTAAACAGATTCGGCAAAGCTGAAAGCGTCGGTAATAGCCTCGCGGCCGACCACAAATGCGGCAGCGATTGCGTTCTCGAACCTTATACTTCCGTCGCTTCTCGCGATGAATCATGCTCGTCTTAGCCATATAAATCACCTTTCCCAAAAGGCATACCCAGGAGCTGGAGCAAGCGTCGCCCCTGCTCATCATCCGGCGCGGAGGTCACAATCGTGACCTCAAAGCCGCGAATCTTGTCGATATCGTCATAGCTGATCTCCGGAAAGATCAGCTGCTCACGCACACCGAGCGTGTAATTGCCGCGACCGTCAAAACTGTCCGGGGAAACCCCACGGAAGTCACGTGTACGTGGCAAAGCAACGTTCATGAGACGGTCAAAAAATGACCACATACGCAGACCACGTAAAGTGACCTTCACCCCGACCGAACTGCCTTCACGAAGCTTAAAGTTCGCGATGCTTTTGCGTGCCTTGGTGACAACCGGTTGCTGCCCAGTGATTGTGCGGATATCTTCCACCGTCGCGTCGAGCGCCTTTGCGCTTTCCAACGCCTCGCCGACGCCTACGTTGACGACAACTTTTTCCAGTCGGGGAACCTGCATGCGGTTCTCCAGGCTGAACTCTTTCATCAACGCCGGGACTACTTCTTTTTCGTAACGTTCTTTCAAATAATGTGTCATGCCTGTCTTTCTCCCCGTCCGCTCAGGAACCGATCTCCGCACCACATTGCTTGCAGTAGCGCGTGACCTCGCCATCCTCGCGCCGGACACCCACCCGGGTGGCTTCGCCGCACTTCGGGCAGACCAGCATCACGTTTGAGATTGCCAAAGGCGCCTCAAATTGAATAATGCCGGGGTTCATAGTACGTCCACCCGCCTGGACCTGGCGTTGGTGTTTCGTACGGATGTTCACACCCTGAACAATGACCTTCGCTTCGCGCGGCAGAACACGGATAACCTCGCCTTCCGTACCTTTATCGCTTCCGCTGATGACTCTCACGGTATCGCCGCGTTTAATTCTTACGCTTTTTCCCATCGCTCCATACCTCCTAAAGCACTTCCGGTGCGAGGGAGACGATCTTTGTAAAGCCCTTTTCCCGTAGCTCACGGGCAACCGGGCCAAAAATACGCGTCCCTTTCGGGTTCCGACCATCCGTATCGAGAATAACGGCTGCGTTATCGTCGAAGCGGATGTAGGTACCATCATCCCGCCGGATCGGTTTGCTCGTGCGCACGATCACAGCGTGGACCACATCACTCTTGCTCACCGCGCCATGCGGTGTGGCGGTTTTTACGGCGGCTACGACGATATCGCCGATGCCACCGTAACGTCGCTTGGACCCACCGGTTACGCGGATGACCTGCAGCTCACGCCCACCGGTATTGTCAGCGACCTTGAGACGGCTCTCCTGCTGGATCATTCTTGCGCCTCCACGTCGCTTTCGTCCTGTGTTTCGACGGTTTGCGCAGTCACTTCCGCTTCGGTCTGGCGGCGGAGAATCTCCTCCACAGCCCAGCGTTTCCGCTTAGAAATGGGGCGGCTTTCCACCATCAATACCTCATCCCCTAATCGGCAGCCGATCTCATCATGCACAAGATAATTCTTGCTTGATCGCAGCACCTTGCCATACAGTCTGTGGCGTGAGGTGCGATCGACCTGCACGGTGATGGTCTTTTCCGAATTGGTGCGGGTGACTACACCCGTCATTCTTCGTCGGGTGTTCTTCATGTTGCACTTTCCTTCATCTTCTCATCCTCAAGCTGGCGTTCACGCTTGATCGTCGCCAGTCGGGCGATCTCCTTGCGGGCAGTTTTAAGCTGGTTGTAATCTGTCAGCTGACCTGTGGAATACTGGAAGCGCAGCTTGAAATAATTCTCGCGGGCTTGATCCAGTTCTAGTTTCAATTGTTCTTCGGACAGTTCTCGAATCTCTTTTGGTTTCATGCGATCAGCCTCCAAAACTGTCCTTGACCATGAACTTGGTCTTGATCGGCAGCTTATGAGATGCGAGCCGCATCGCTTCACGCGCAGCATCCTCATCCAGACCGGAGATCTCGAAGAGCAATCGGCCCGGTTTAACGACCGCTACCCAGTGATCCACCGCGCCCTTACCCTTACCCATGCGCGTCTCAGCCGGTTTCTGGGTCACGGGTTTGTCCGGGAATATCCGGATCCACACCTTGCCGCGTCGACGCATGAAGCGCACGAGCGCACGTCGGGCAGCTTCGATCTGCCGGGCGGTAATCCAACCCGGCTCAAGCGCTTGCAAACCGTAATCCCCAAATGAAATCTCGTTGCCGCGCGTGGCCTTGCCCTTGGTGCGGCCGCGCATTTGTTTACGATGTTTTACTCGTTTTGGCATTAACATACTTGCACCTCGTTGCGGACGTCGCGACGTCCTTCCGCTTACCTACTCGCTGACGTAGACGTCCATCGCCTCTTGCAGCTCTTCGTTTTCAGCGAGGATTTCGCCTTTATAAATCCAGGCCTTCACACCGATACGGCCAAATGTCGTCAGCGCCTCTGCAACGGCGAAATCGATATCCGCTCGAAGAGTCTGCGAAGGAACTCGACCTTCCATTTGCCATTCCCGGCGCGCCATTTCAATACCAGACAGACGACCGGAGCACATCACCTTGATGCCCTCCGCGCCCTGCCGCATAGCCTGGCTTACCGCGCGGGACATCGCCCTGCGGTGGCTGATGCGGCGTTCCAGCTGATTGGCGATGTTCTCCGCCACGAGTTGGGCATCAAGATCAGGATCTTCAATTTCGGCGATATCCAGCTTGACGGTCGTGCCGGTCAGCTCCTGGATCTTCCGACGCAGTTCCTTGACATTAGATCCCTTGCGCCCGATCACGATGCCCGGTTTTGAGGTATGCACGGTGATGTGCACACTGCTCGGGAAGCGTTCAATCTCGATGGTTGAGATCCCGGCGCGCGGTGTCGATTCGTTGATCAATTCGCGAATGGCGCGATCCTCGTGCAGCTGATCGGCGTACTTATCCGGATCGGCATACCAGCGCGAATCCCAGGTCTTGTTTACCCCCAGCCGAAAACCAATTGGATGGACTTTACGGCCCATGCTTACTCCTTTCGAAGTCTTTCAACAACGGGTTCAGAACCCGTGGAATGTACCTTCTTATAAACGCTCGGCTTCAGGCTCGCGCAGAACCACCGAGATGTGTGAATAACGTCGTTTCAACGGCTTGAAACGCCCGCGCGCTCCGAACCGACGCCAGTGCCGGATCGGTCCTTGATCAGCCTTGATCTCATCGATGATGAGTTCATCACGACTGAGACCGAGGTTCTCCTCCGCATTTGCCACGGCGGACCGAATCACCTTGTAAACAGGCTTGGCTGCCGCCTTGTTCGTGAAACGAAGGATATCCATCGCTTCAACAACGGGGAGACCCCGCACCAGGTCCACGACCAGGCGCACTTTTTGCGGCGACATAGGAATAAAGCGAGCCGTCGCTCGAGCTTCTAGAATATCCATTATTCCTCAGCCTCCGGTCGGGTCCTGGTCGTACGATCGCGCATCACGTGACCTCGGAACGTGCGGGTGGGAGCAAACTCACCCAGCTTGTGGCCGACCATGTTCTCCGTGATATAGATCGGGATATGGCGGCGGCCATCGTGGACCGCGATCGTATGCCCAACCATCTGCGGGAAAACGGTGCTCGCACGACTCCATGTGCGGATCACCTTTTTCTCGGCGCGTTCGTTCATTTCTTCAACTTTTTTCAATAACTTCGGGTCTATATAGGGACCCTTTTTCAATGAACGTGACATAAATTTGCCTCCGTCGTCCTATGCGCTAGCCTAGCGCCGGCGCTTCTTTGAACGATGACGGATGATGTACTTCTCCGTACGTTTATTATTGCGAGTCTTCTTGCCCAGCGTGGGCTTACCCCAAGGGCTCTTCGGGCTGGGCATACCAATCGGCGAACGACCTTCACCACCACCATGCGGGTGATCGCGCGGGCTCATCGCAGAACCACGCACTGCGGGTCGAAAACCACGGTGGCGTTTGCGACCTGCTTTGCCCAGTTTGATGTTGGCGTGATCAGGATTCCCGACTTCACCGACCGTCGCGGTGCAGCTCTGACGAATCCTGCGTACCTCTCCAGAGGGCAAACGAATCGCAGCATAAGCGCCCTCTTTACCCAGCAACTGTGCCGATGCACCTGCTGCTCGGACAAGCTGCCCGCCCTTGCCTTCATGCAGCTCGATATTGTGAACCGTCGTACCCAACGGGATGTTCGCCAGAGGAAGTGTATTCCCCGGTCGAATATCCACATTCCTACCGGCTACGACGGTATCGCCAACCTGCAAGCCAAGTGGTGCGATAATGTAGCGTTTCTCACCATCTGCATAATGCAGCAAGGCGATGCGCGCCGACCGATTAGGGTCATATTCAATCGTCGCAACCTTGGCAGGGATGTCGATCTTGTCCCGCTTAAAGTCGACCTGCCGAATATGGCGCCGTGATCCACCACCGCGGTGCCGTACAGTAATCCGACCGGCGTTGTTGCGCCCACCACTGCGTTTCTTACTCTTGAGCAGTGATCGCTCGGGTTGATCTTGAGTGATCTCGTCGAACGTGTGACCACTCATCCCTCTTCGACCAGGAGATGTGGGTTTATACTTCTTTACCGGCATTAGATTACCCCTTCAAACACATCAATGCTGTCGCCGGGTGCAAGCGTGACAATGGCTTTTTTGAACCCCGAGCGACGGATTTGCATGCGGCGATTTCGCAAGCTGCGCGAAACCTTTGCAGGCTGATTCATCACATTGACTTTCTGAACAGTGACATCAAACAGGATTTCAACAGCTTCTTTAATGTCCTGTTTGCTCGCCTTCTGATGTACCTCGAAAGCGTACTGGTTGAGCATACCGCTCTGATAGGCCGATTTCTCAGTGATAATCGGGCGTTTTAATACATCGTAAATCGTAGGCATCTCTACCTCCTACGCTCCCAGGTACGATTGGATCACGTCCAGCACATCGAGCGGCATGATCACGCTTTCGTACCCCAACAAGTCGCGCACGTTCAA
>JASFLN010000020.1:0-10955 GCA_050118075.1 Anaerolineales bacterium | reverse complement strand
ATTAGGACCCACTTCAGCACCCACTCGGATCACGCCATCTTCGTTCAAATCTCGCAGCGCATCATCACCTACATTGGGAATATCGTAGGTGATCTCTTCAGGCCCTAATTTCGTGTCCCGAGCCTCTACCTCATGCTTCTCGATATGTACAGAAGTGTAAATATCCTGCTGGACGAGTCTCTCTGAGATCAGGATGGCATCCTCAAAGTCACCCCCCTCCCAGGAGATGAAAGCGCAGAGCACATTCTGGCCAAGTGCCAATTCACCACCATCTGTGGAGGATGAATCGGCAATAACGTCGCCTTTTTTAATCCGCTGTCCCTTGATGACTGCCGGGCGCTGGTCGATACAGGTGCTCTGATTTGAGCGGTTGTACTTCCTCAGCTTGTAGCTGCGGGTATTCTTCCCGGCTCGTACAACCACCGAGCTGCCAGTGACCGATTCCACTTCGCCATCGACATCCGCCAGGATCACCTGGCCAGAGTCAATTGCAGCATAGCGCTCCATGCCAGTTGAGACGAGCGGGACCTCGGGGCGGATGAGCGGTACAGCCTGAGTCTGCATGTTCGAGCCCATCAGGGCTCGGTTCGCATCGTCATGCTCCAAGAAGGGAATCAGCGCGGCGCTGACACCAACAATCTGGCGTGGCGCCACATCCATATAATCGATGCGTTCCGGTCGATAGAACTCAAAATCGCCATGATGCCGGCAGGATGCACGCACACGCACAAACTCATATTGATCATTCAATGGTGCGTTGGCCTGCGCGATCACATAGCGGTCTTCATCATCGGCGGTGAGATACGTAATTTCATCAGACACAAACGGCACGATCGGGATGGGTCCATCCAGCTTCTTCAGATCGCCGATCATCGCTTCGGCGATTTCTTCGCCATCTTTCACGATCGTCTTCCTGCCGCTGGCGGACTGAACGTCACCGCGCGCCTTGCGCCCGATCAGCCGCTTATCTTTGGCTTCCAATTCTCGGATCACTTTACGATAGGGTGTCTCGATAAAACCAAAGCTGTTCACGCGCGCATACGACGCTAAGCGTCCGATAAGACCAAGGTTCGGTCCCTCTGGGGTTTCGATTGGGCAGATGCGTCCGTAGTGAGATTGGTGAACATCGCGCACATCGAACCCGGCGCGTTCCCGCCGCAGACCGCCAGGGCCCAGCGCCGAGAGTGTACGCTTGTGGCGCAGCTCGGCCAACGGGTTGGTCTGGTCCATAAATTGTGAGAGCTGGCTGGAACCGAAAAATTCACGCAGGGAGGCTACCACCGGGCGGATGTTAATCAATGAAACCGGCGAGATCTGGTCCTGGTCACGGATCGACATGCGTTCGAGGATCACGCGCTCCATGCGTCGTAGACCAACACGAAGCTTACCCTGGATGAGCTCGCCAACCGTCTTCACACGACGGTTGCCGAGGTGATCAATATCATCCGGCTCCGCCATGTTGTTGTTGATAAGGATCAAACGCTCAACAAGCTTAACCAGGTCCCACTTGGCCACACGGCGATGCTGCAGCGGGATCTTCTCATGCAGATCGAGTTTCTGATTGAGTTTATAGCGACCAACGCGTTCGAGATCGTAGCGTCGCTGGTCAAAAAGCTGATCCTGCAGATACTCACGCGCGTTGTCCAGTGTTGCCGGATCACCTGGTCGCATTCGGCGATAGAACTCTATGAGTGCCTCTTCCGCCAGTTTGCGCCCTTCCGGCAACTCCCAGGTGGGTTCTTGGCGGATGGTTGTCTCGATATAGGGATGGTCTTCATTGATGTCCGCTTCGGCGAACAATTTCAATAATTCTTCGTCAGAACCATCTTTGATCGGGGAGCTGTCCAGCCCATCATCAACCGCAACAAGTGCACGCAGTAAGATCGTGACGGGGATAGTTCGCTTGCGGTTGAACTTCAGGGTCAAATAATCGCTCTTACGGGTTTCGAACTCCATCCAGGCGCCGCGATCGGGGATCAGCTTGGCGGACGCAAGCCGGCGTCCCATGGTGCGATCCTCATTCGATTCGAAATAGACACCTGGTGAACGGATCAGCTGAGAAACGACAACTCGTTCCGTACCGTTAATAATGAAGGTGCCCTTATCCGTCATGATCGGGAAATCACCCAGGAAAATATCCTGCTTGATAGGTTCGGGCACTTCAGAACCAGCCAAAAGAACAGAAACATATAAAGGGGCAGCGTAGGTCAAATCACGTTCAACGCACTCCTCCAGGCCATGCTTTGGATCTTCAAACCAATACTTGAGGTCGAATTCCTTGCTTTCCGGCGTGTTCCCAGGAAAGTAAAGCTTCATCCCCCCGTTATAGGAAATGATCGGTGAGATCTCGTCGAAAAGCTCAGCGAGACCATCCACCTGCAGCCATTCGAATGACTCGATTTGCACATCAATCAAGTTAGGTAAGCTGAAAACTTCCGGAATGCGCGAATATAATTTCTGACCCTGGATAGACGCCATGCAGTTACTCCTGTGCGAGTTAAAGCCTGAACTTCAGTCGGGAAGGGGTATTTTAAAAAGCGGGAACGGATCGGCAGACGTAAAGCCTGTCCCCGCTGTGGGACACTTCCTCACCTCACCGCGGTTGCACGCCCTTTAATAGACCCAAAGACAACCGACTGCAACCCCGTATCATATCATGCTTACTTCCACCTGTCTACATATTTCATAATTGAACTATTCTATTGAAGAAGCCTGCAGTCAGATTAATCTGCGCTTTCTTCTATTAAAAGGAAGGGCAATCACGCTTTACAGATTCAGAAAGGCTATTCAGGTTGAATATAAAGACGGTTGTAATGTGAGTAAGCCCAGTAGATTACCCGAATATAGTCGCGTGGCTGTGACAATCGAATGACCTCCAGGAACATATCCTGGTCATCGCCGGACAGCTGCTTCCATGCCAGGGAATTGCCTGGACCAGCATTATAGGCTGCTAAAGCGGCGTAAAGGTCACCATCGAAGAAATCACGTTGATCAGCTAGATAGCGAACGCCGAGGCGGATGCTTACGACCGGTCGGTAAAGATCGGCGGCGGTGAAATCCGGGGGCCAACCTTCCTTGGCTACGATTTCTGCTGCTGTGCTTGGGATGATTTGCATCAAACCCTGCGCGGCTGCATAGGATGTGGCGAAACTCTCGAAAAGGCTTTCCTGCCTCACCAACGAGAGCACAAATATGCCATCCAGACCCTTATTCTCAGCAGCACCCAGGATAAGGTCTCCAAAATACGGTCCAAAGCGCACATAGTTGAAATATACCGGGGCGTCAAAAGCAGTCGTGCTCGAGTACCCGCTGAGTTCGATCAGATCTAATGCAGTATAGATCGCCGGCTGGAACAACCCTCTCTCCAGCATCTCTTCCATTAAAAGGAAGGACTTGTGAGCATCCTTAGCGTAATCTGAGCGCAACGCTTCGAACTCAACCTTGGCTTCGGCGAAACGGCCCAGTGTCCAGAATAGATCTGCGCGCTGAAAAGTGGGCTCTGCATACAACGAAGCCTTTAGTCCTTCGTATGACTCACCTTCCCCCAGCGGGAAACGAGCCTTCAGAAAATCGGCCGCCGCCACGCGGGCAACGTCAAGCTGATCGCTCGTCGGAAAGACTGGTGTCCCCACGCTCCTGAAAGGTGCACCACCAATCAATCTTTCTCTTGCCCGCAGACCATAGTATCCATTGGGGTCTTCCAGCGTCGCAGCGCGATATGCCTGTTGGGCAGCATCGTGCGCGCCGAGTTCCTGATGCGTCTTACCCACCCAGAGCTGTGCGGCAGCACGATCTGATCCACTGCGAGCGATTTCAACCGCAGCAAGGAACGCTGTCTGGGCTGGA
Organism: Anaerolineales bacterium; assembly: GCA_050118075.1. Classification (GTDB taxonomy): domain Bacteria; phylum Chloroflexota; class Anaerolineae; order Anaerolineales; family E44-bin32; genus E44-bin32. The sequence goes on along the minus strand of JASFLN010000020.1, from coordinate 7,109 downwards.
TTCATTTGTCCAAGCCGGTAGAGCGCGATGCCAGCTAAAAATTGCGACCGGAATGCAACATCCGCGTCGGGATAATTAGTGGCCGCACGACGGAAAAGCTCCGCCGCACGATTGAGATCTCCATTACGTTCTGCAATACGGCCGGCGTCATAGAGAAAAACTCCTGAGCGAGGATGATCTGGAAAGGTTTGTGCAAATCGTTCTGATAGCTCAACCGCCTCGGGATATTGATCCAGATATGCCCATAGAGTCGTAACCTGTTCGTCCCATGCATCCGAGATGAATTCGTCATCCGGATATTCCGCGATCAATCGATCCCATTCCTGAATGGCCAGATCGTACTCACCCAGTGCACGCAATGTCAGGCCTCGATAATAATGAAGCTCTCCCACCCTCTCCCCCGGACTGAGACCTTCAAAGCGATTGAATGCGACCAATGCAGGCGAATATTGCCCGGCAAAGTAGTCCACCAATGCCCGATCCAACTCACTGACTGCATATCCAGCATTTACCAGTTCGACAAGTGCGAGATAGGAATCCGAGAACTGCGGATAATTTTCAACCGCGTCAAGATAGCGAGCGTAGGCCTCCTCGCTCCTACCCAAGCGCATCAACGCGTCACCCATGACCCGGTCAAGAAATGCCTTCAGATATTCCTCGTCGGTAGCATCATAAATCGACTGGTAAATCCCGATCGCACCTTCCAGATCGGCACGATCTTCAAGCGTTCCAGCCAGCTTAATTTCAATCTGCACCCTTTCAGAGGTCGGGTCGGTGAAAAGTGCAGCCTGGTATGCCTGGCTGGCCTGTTCATACTCACCGAGTTCCCATAACGCATCCCCGCGCCAATCCAGAATATAGCCGCGCAGTGGCTGGGCACCCATTTCAAGAACTTGCCGGTAGGTTTCTGCAGTGGCCCCATCGTTCTCCACACCTTCATAAGCCCAGGCTTTGAGGAGCAAGGCTTTTGCTGCGGTTTCATTGTCCACAGCCTGGCTTTGAATCTGTTCTGTTAAACGAAACAATTCATCGTACCGCTCCAGTGCCAACAGACACTTTGCAGCGCCGATGTTCGCCTGTTCCCGAACACCAAGATCCACTGCCACTGTTGCAATCTCCCGGTAGATATCTAATGCCGAATCCCAATCGCCGTAGAGATATTCTTGGGCGGCATTCTCGAGTCGTTCAGCCGGAGAGGGTGTGGGGGTAGGTGTTGGAGTTGGTGTTGAGGTTGCCGTGGCTGTCGCAGTTGCCGTCGCAGTTAATGTGGGTGTCGGGGTTGAAATGAACGGCAGGCTGGAGGGAAGCGAACAGGCGAGGGCTGCAAACACACCCGCAACCACAGCCAGTGCCAGAGTACATTTACGCTGCATCATGCCCGACATCATAAATGAGCGTTTGCCATCGGTCAATCTTGCCGTGCCAACCTCATCATGCTAAACTCAAATCGTCGTTAATCTGCGCTCTCCCCACGAGGGCGCCTTTTGTTGTGAGGGCTCGATGCCGACGGTGAGCTGGGACCCTACTGGTCCATCCGTGAAAATGATTGACCAACGCGCACTCCCCAACCAATTGTCCATTCTGGACCTTACAGGGGTTGAAGAGGTCATTCAGGCGATCAAAACAATGGCCGTGCGAGGTGCACCGGCTATCGGAGCCAGCGCAGGCTATGGACTAGCTCTGGCAGCAGCACGATCCAGCGCACATTCGGTGGAAGACTTGAAACAAGACCTCCATTCAGCGGCAACCAAACTCGAGCAAGCCCGACCTACCGCTGTCAACTTAAAATGGGCCCTTGACCGCATGCTCAAAGAAATTGATATCCTGGAGGTAGCGAGCGAAGATGAGCTAAAAACAGCGGTCGTTGATCTGGCAAGGCAGATCGCAGACGAGGATGTGGTCATCAACCGCAGGATGGCACTCTATGGGGCTGCACAGCTCCCAGAAGACGCTGTGGTGATCCATCACTGCAACACCGGTTCGCTGGCTACTGTCGATCACGGCACCGCGCTGGGAGTCGTGCGTACAGCGCATGAACAGGGCAAACACGTCCATGTGCTTGTGGATGAAACCCGCCCACGTCTTCAGGGTGCCCGGCTCACCGCCTGGGAGCTGGAGCAGGCCGGTATCCCTTATGACATCATCACGGATAACGCGGCTGGATTTTTCCTTGCCCGGGGCGAAGTCGATGCGGTCCTGGTTGGAGCAGACCGCATCGCTGCAAACGGCGATGTGGCGAACAAGATCGGTACATATATGCTTGCTCTGGCCGCGCATGATAATCAAGTCCCTTTTTACTGCGTCGCCCCGACCTCAACATTTGACCTCGCCTCCCCCACCGGAGCCGAGATCCCTATCGAGGAGCGCGACCCGCAGGAAGTACTCAACCTTGAACAAAAAGGACAAGCGATCGCTCCAGAAAAAAGCAGCGCGCGTAATCCGGCATTTGATATCACTCCCTATCGGCTCGTGACCGCATTCATCACCGAGGTCGGGATCATTCACCCGCCGTATCAAGACAACATTCAAACGGCTCTTAAGTTGAAAGAATGACACCTATGGATATCATCATCACCGGTTCGATTGCATTCGATTATTTGATGACGTTTCCCGGACGTTTTCAGGAACACATCCTCCCGGATCATCTTGATCGGATAAGCCTTTCATTTCTCGTCGACCAATTAACTCGCTTGCCAGGCGGCGTCGCCGCGAACATTGCTTATACGCTCGCCTTACTCGGTGAGCACCCAAAGATTATGGCAACGGTCGGACCCGACTACAGCGACCATGCAGAATGGCTAGCTGAGCAAGGAGTGGACGTCAGTCTGCTGAAAACGATCCCTGAACTCTTCACAGCTTCATTCTTCGTGAATACCGATTTAACCAACGCCCAGATAGCAAGCTTCTATCCAGGTGCTATGCAGCGCGCGAAGGATTTGAGTTTCAAATCACTGGAGACCAAGCCTGACCTTGCCGTGATCTCTCCCAACGAACCCGGTGCGATGGTCGCCTACTGTCAGGAGTGCGCCGAGCTTGACATCGATTATTTCTATGATCCGAGCCAACAGATTGTTCGTTTAGCCGCACAGGATCTCATCGGTGGAATCTCAAGCGCAAAAGCGCTCTTCTGCAATGACTACGAGTTCGGGCTGATCACAGATAAAACGGGGCAGGACGTCGACAGCATCTTGAACTCCGTTGATTTCATTGTTATCACCCAAGGAGAGCTGGGGACCGATTTGATCACACCTGAAGAGTCGATCCGCATTCCAGCGGTTAAAACCGATGAGGTTGAAGACCCAACCGGTGTCGGCGATTCATTTCGCGCTGGCTTTCTCAAGGGTTATATTCATGCCCTTCCGCTTCAACTTTGCGCCGAGATGGGTGCAGTGGCTGCAACGTTCTGCATTGAAGCCCAGGGACCGCAAGCTCACCATTTTGGATGGGATGCATTCCTCAATCGCTACCGCGAACATTTCGACGATGAAGGTCTCCTCGACAACCTAACAGGTTCATGAGTCCCAGCAACCGACCCCTCGAAGGGATCCTCCAACAGGATCCCATCTGGTCAGCGTACGCCCTCGCAGACCTTGAACCAGAGCATCAGCCGTTCTGTACCTGGCTGACCGCAGGTAAATCACTGGTGCTGATCTATCAAGGTTTAAATCCAGCAGCGCTCTTTTTGCAGGGCGAAGGGGAGGAACTTGCGGATCTGCTCGCCCGGATTCCTCCGGGAAGCTATCAATTTTCCTGTCTGCCACATCACCTCGACCTGATCAGGCAATTCTTCAAGGTCGAAAAAATACTGAAGTTGTGGCGCATGCGATTTTCCGGCTCGACAAATTTTGGAGGAGAAGAACAATCCCGGACTGTACGGCTTGAGGAAGATCATCTCGAGCACATCCGCAGGTTGTTCAAGGATCAACCGGATGCACCTGATGCATTTTTACCTGCTCAGTTAAAATCCGGCGTTTTCTACGGCGCTTTCGATCAAGAACAATTGGTGGCAGTGTCCGGGACTCATGTTCGTTCACCACGCTTCAAAATCGCTGCGATCGGCAATGTCTTCACCGATCCAGATCACCGCGGTCAGGGTTTCGCCTCGCTTACGACGAAAGCAGTGGTGCACGATCTGATCGCAGCGGGTACAGAAACGATTGTGCTCAATGTGGTACATTCCAACAAAGCGGCGATCAGGACCTATAGGCGCATCGGATTTCAGAGGCACTGTACATATCTGGAGGGTTACGCGGAGCGGATTAAGCGATAGAATGTAGTCTTGGCACGCTCCAACCGGCTATAGGATTTGACCAACACAGGAGTTCACCAACATGGAATTCACGCATCTGGGTCGCACGGGGTTAAAGGTCAGTCGGCTGTGCCTGGGAACGATGAATTTTGGCCCTCAGACGGATGAGCAAACCAGCTATAAGATCATGGATCAGGCGCTCGCTATGGATATCAACTTCTTCGACACCGCGAATGTCTATGGCTGGAAGGTAGGTGAAGGCGTCACAGAACAGATCATCGGCCGATGGCTATCGCAGGGCGGAAGCCGCCGGGAGAACATCGTTCTGGCTACCAAGGTGTACGGCACAATGGGTGAAGGTGTGAACGAAAAACGCCTCTCTGCCTATCACATTCGTAAGGCATGTGAGGACAGCCTGCGCCGGCTTCAAACAGACCGTATTGACCTTTACCAGATGCATCATATCGACCGTAACACTCCCTGGGACGAGATCTGGCAGGCCATGGAACTGCTCGTGCAGCAAGGAAAAGTCCTCTATGTCGGAAGCAGCAACTTTGCTGGCTGGCACATCGCACAGGCACAATCCGAAGCTAGAACACGCAATTTCATGGGGCTTGTCTCTGAACAGAGCTATTACAATTTGATGCAGCGCAGCGTGGAATTGGAAGTCATCCCGGCCTGTGAGGAGTACGGACTCGGCCTCATCCCCTGGAGTCCCTTGAACCGCGGGTTGCTCGCTGGGGCTGTTGAAAAAGCAAAATCTGGCAGGCGCGCCGATGATAGTCTTCATAAGGAATTCGATGCGGTTAAAGACCAGATCAAGGCTTATGAGGATCTCTGTGGTGCGTTGGGTGAGACACCAGCTGATGTCGCGCTCGCCTGGCTGCTGCACCAGCCAGCCGTAACGGCTCCGATCATTGGGCCGCGCACGATGGATCAGCTAACCGGGAGCGCGAGAGCACTTGAGATTGAACTCGATGAGCAAACACTTGAAAAATTAGATGATATTTGGCCTGGACCGGGAGGACCGGCTCCAGAAGCCTATGCCTGGTAATAACAACGCATATCCTTAGGAACGGAGAGGTAAATGACAGTTGAATTTGACGTAAAAGACACTTCGCTTGCAGAAGGCGGTCGGCGCAGGATCCAGTGGGCCGAACAGGAAATGCCGGTCCTGCGCAACATCCAGGAGCGGTTCAAGAAAGAACAGCCCCTAAAAGGAACAAAGGTCTCCGCCTGCTTGCACGTGACCACGGAGACGGCCAACCTGATGCGCACGCTTCAGTCGGGTGGTGCTAATGTGGTCCTTGCCGCCTCCAATCCACTCTCGACTCAGGATGACGTGGCAGCTTCGCTTGTCACCCATGACGAGATTCCGGTCTACGCGATCAAGGGCGAGGATAACGAAACCTACTACAAACACATCCATGCCGCTCTTGACATCAAACCGAATTTCACAATGGATGACGGCGCAGACCTGGTAAGCACGCTGCACAAAGACCGACGTGAGCTGCTGGATAACGTACGCGGCGGCACGGAAGAGACCACGACGGGTGTTATCCGCTTGCGTGCGATGGCTATGAACGGTGCGCTGGCTTACCCGATTGTCGCTGTCAACGACGCCATGACCAAGCATTTCTTTGACAACCGCTACGGGACAGGACAATCCACTATCGATGGTATCGTGCGCGCAACAAACATTTTGCTCGCGGGCAAAACATTCGTCGTCGCCGGCTATGGCTGGTGCGGACGAGGCTTAGCGATGCGTGCACGTGGCATGGGTGCTAACGTGATCGTCACCGAAGTCGAACCCCTTGCTGCCCTGGAAGCGGTCATGGACGGATTCCGCGTCATGCCGATGACTGAAGCAGCCAGCATTGGTGATATCTTCTGCACGCTTACTGGAGATATCAAGGTCATCGACGAGCACCATTTTGCGGAGATGAAGGACGGCGCGATCGTCGCCAACTCAGGTCACTTCAACGTGGAGATCAACATCCCTTCTCTGGAAGCTATGGCGGTAGAAAAAAGAAAGCCGCGTGAATTCATAGAGCAGTACATCCTCTCAGATGGACGCAGTATCAACCTGCTCGGTGAGGGACGCCTGATTAATCTGGCTTCGGCGGAAGGTCACCCGGCGAGCGTTATGGACATGTCATTTGCCAACCAGGCGCTTTCACTCGAGTATCTCTTCCAACATGCGGATGAACTCGAGAATAAGGTCTACACGATCCCCGAGGACATTGATCGGGAGATCGCACGCATGAAACTCGAAGAGATGGACGTCGAGATTGATAGCCTGACCGAGGAGCAGGAAGCTTACCTCGCCTCCTGGGAAGAAGGCACATAATCAGGGTCCTGTGCATCTATGCAGGCGCATACAATGAACTGATCAAGGGTGAGAACTGAGTCACTTGGTTCCACCCTTGTTGTTCACACCAGCTTGGACTTTTTCATGGGCACTTCAAAGCACAAGCCGACAATAAGCTCGATCTGGCCCTGGGATTCGGTCTTAATATCTCTGGGTTTAATTGTCTTGTTTGGCTTGATATACAGCCAGGCACCGCTCTATACTTCTAATCAGAATCAATATTTCTTGCACGGTGCAGCAGCTGCGGGAGTGGGTACGCTGGAGAACGATTGGCTGGCGAACACCGTCGATCCGACCCCGGTGTTCTCGAAGCTGGTTGAACTTACTTTCCTGCTCAGGGTTCCATTCCTCTTCCACCTCTATTATGTGCTCCTACTGGGTCTCTATCTTTACAGCGTCTGGGGAATACTTCTCACAACGCTGCAGCCCGCGTGGACCCGTTTGCAGCAGTGGATCATGATCGTCTTGCTGGTCACAATCCACTCCTTT
>JASFLN010000019.1:0-10988 GCA_050118075.1 Anaerolineales bacterium | reverse complement strand
CGATCTCGTTGATTGACGTAATAAATGGTTTACCCGCCACCTGGATGTGGCGGGGATTTGTTGTAATACCATCGATATCCCAAAATGCCAGGGCGTGTTCGATTTCATCTAATTTGGCACTGTCCAAGAAGAATTTCATGATGGTCTCCTGTTGATAACCGGCGACATGCTGGGACGTGGCCGGAGAGTGTTTACTTCATCCCGGTCGTGGCGATACCCGTAGTGATGTATTTTTGCAAGAAGGCAAAAACGACTGAAATCGGCAGCAGGGTCAACACCGTCATGGCCAGGATGAGATGCCATTGCACGTTCAATTCACCCTGGAAGGAGTTCAAGCCCACTTGAAGTGTGAAATACTCACTGCGGGTTAGAACGATCAACGGCCAGAGGAAGTCGTTCCAACGCCACATAACCGAGAAGATCGTCAGAACCGCCAACGCTGGAGCAGCCAGCGGGATGATGATCTGTGCGTAAATGCGCCACTCGCTGGCGCCGTCGATGCGTGCTGAGGCGAGCAGTTCATCCGGAATGGTCAGCATGTACTGGCGCAGAAGGAAAACACCGGTAGGTGTCGCCGCGCCAGGCACAATCACGCCCAGCAGGTTGTTATTCCATCCTACTCCGGTGATGACCAGAAAGACTGGAACCAGGACCACGGAGAGCGGCACCATCAGTGTGCTGATCATGATCAAGAAGATCGTGGTACCGCCCCTGAACTTATATTTGCTTAGAGCGAACGCCGCCATGGAATTAACCAATAAAGTCAAGAGTGTCGCTGATATGGTTACGACAACGCTGTTGCGAAGATAGACGCCGAAGTTAAAGCTTTCGATGCCCTCCTCATAGTTATTCAATTGAAAGGAGATCCGCTCTACCGGTTCGCGAGCATCGATGTTGACCTTGATGATCTCCTCTGGTGCTTCGGGGTTGATCATTTGAGCTTCAAGCCCGATACGCCGCACCTGGGCGAGCGTTGTCCGGGAACCATCGTCAAGCGTCACATTGTAAAGCGGCAAAGGATCCTCATATCCTTCGACATCCACAGTCTCCTGGCGGTATGGCAACAGTCGGGGTGGGAATTTAACGATCTCCCCATAAGATTTGAATGACGAGAGGATGAGCCAGATGATCGGGCCGAAGAAAAGAAGCACGCCTGTTACCAGATAGGCATAGGAGATCACATCACTCCAGTGCCATTTGCCACCATGTCCACGTTTGCGCGTCAAGAATCTGAGAACTTTACTCATGATCAGATCTCCTCTTCCCGGAAGCGAAGCTGGATAAGGGTGAGGACAATTAGGACGCCGGCCATCAGCAGTGAAGCGCTGGCCGCGATCCCGTATCGCTTGGCCGGGCTGGCAAAACCGTTGTCGTAGATGTATTGGACCAGATACAGGGTGGCTGTCCCTGGCCCTCCACCGGTAAAGGCAAAAACCAGATCGAAGATCTGCACGGCGCGGATAAGCGAAAGCACAAGCACCACGATCATGGTTGGCATCAGGAGCGGCAAGGTGATCGAGCGGAAGGACTGCAGCTCATTGGCGCCGTCGATCTTTCCGGCTTCGTAGAGTTCGGCCGGGATCGCTTGCAAGCCAGCAAGCAATATCAATGTGTAGAAACCCATATTGGCCCACACGCTGATCACCACCACCCAGAAGCGTGCCCAGGCAGCGTTAACCAGGAAGGGCAATTTCTCATAACCCATATTTACCAAAATACCGTTCACCAGGCCGTTCTCCTGCAAGATCCATTTCCAGATCAGGGCGACGACGATCGGCGACAACAGCACGGGGTAGAAAAATACACTGCGGAAGAAACCACGTCCGCGCAGGTTGCGATTGAGGATTAATGCCGTGATTAATGAGATCACGACCATCAAAGCCACCTGGGCAATGACGTAGCCGCCGGTGTTGAAAATCGCTCGCCAGAAACGATCTTCCCGACAAGTGTTGGGGTCGAGGAAGCTTGTACAGGTCAGCAATTGGTCAAAATTGCGTGTGCCTACCCATGCTCGTTGCTCCGGGAAGAAATTTGTGCCGCCGGTGAACGCGTAAACAAAATTCATCAGCATAGGGAAGAGGATGAAGATCCCGAAGATCAATAAATTCGGTAGAACAAAGATGTAAGGCATACCTTTGATGCCGATGAGGCGTTGAAGTGGGCCGAAAATCCAATCCATAAGCGAAACAATAAGATTTAGTAAACGCACAAACGCCCAATTCAAGCTCTCTCCGAGCCAAGTGAACGGTTTGCGTAGTTTTTGATAAAGCATAGCTACCCCCGTGAAGACCCTGGGGATGCAAGATCTGCATCCCCAGGGTGAGTGGTGGGTTTATCCCCCAGCTTCGGCAATGGCGTCGTCGATATCTTGTTGTAGGCGTGCCATGGCCTCATCGAGAGTAAGTTCACCGGTCAGGTACTGCGCGATGCGGTTAGCGCTATTGCGATAGTACGCGAAAGCGAAGGGGTGAACATTCAAAGCTACAGCCTGATCCTGCAGCTTGGGAACTTCGGCAGTATAGGCTGCCAATGCATCCAAGACGGCGGGGTCGTCGGTTTCGAAGTTAATCCCAGCTGCAGCAGCACCACTGTGCGCCGGCAGTGCTAGAGTCCCAGCGGAGAACTTCGCATAGTTCTCGGCCTGTATCAAGTACTCCATCACCCGGGCAACTGCTTCGGGATGTTCAGTGTCCGCAAAGGCGACAACGGCTGAGCCGCCAGCGACTCCGGTCGAGCCGCCTTCGCCGGTTGGGTTGGGGACTACTACCCAGTCGAAGGCGTCACCTACGTCATTGGCCATACCGTTGATCATCCAGGATCCGGTCATGCACATCACCAGATCGCCAGATTTCAGCCAATCGATGCAGTTGTTCAGGCTGTCACCAACCAGCCATACCTCAGACGGGGTTATTCCATCATCAATCCAGCCCTTGAGGGTTTCGGCAAAAGCACGATATCCTGGCGTATCGACGGTGAAGTTTCCATCGGCGTCAATCAGCGTGGCACCCATGCTCATCGCCGGTCCCGCAAAACGGTGGCCTGTGCGGTCGATCGAGATGGCGTATTGTGTCCCGGTAGCCTCAGCAACTTCCTTGGTGGCTTCGGTCCAATCAGCCCAGGTTGCACCTTCACCTGGCATTTCAACGCCCGCCTGATCAAACAGAGTCTTGTTGACGAACGGGCCTGTCACTGTGTATGCGTCTGGGAAGCCGCCATAGTCCAGGGCTTCCAGTACAGGGGCTGGGAAGTTGGCCTCGTAGTAGGCAGGATCACTGAGGTAATCCCGCAGATCAAGCAGCTTGCCCTTGAATGCGGCAAAGTTGGTGATGCGGGCCATATCCGGCCCTTCACCGGTCTCCACCTGGACAGGCAGCTGTTCATCGATGGTTGCGTAAGGGACCACATCGAGAACTACGTTGATGTCGGGATTTTCAGCCATGAAATCATCCAGGATGGGCTCAATAACGTCCGCTTCGACCCCATCTGCGTAGTAGCTGAACCGCAGTTCGACGGGTTCCATGGCTGGTTCTTCCGCCGGCTCTTCCGCTTCTGCCGGTTCTTCCGCTTCTACTTCTTCAGCCTGTTCCGGTTCTTCTGGTTCCGGGGCTGGAGCCTGGGTGGCAGGGCCACCACATGCTGTAAGCAGTAGCGCAAAGATAATCAAGAAGGGTATCCATCGTCTCATTTTCTATCTCTCCTAATCGTCATAGTCGGTAATGAGGTTTGACATAAAAAAGTTTCTGGCGATTTTCCCTCCTTTTTATGTAAGCTGAAAAATTGGGATATTCAACCACCTGGCAATCTGTTCAAGTGATTGCTGGTGGTCACCGTACGTGAGTGATATGTGGTGTTCCAGTCCTTTCTGCAAAATGGTGTCAAGCACTTCCTCCGCCGGGCGATCAAACCGCAGAACACCCGAGGTCCCTGAGAAGCTCAATGGTGCAGAGAGCATCTCGCCCCCCGCGATTACCATTTGAAGTGATCCGGAAGCACGACTGAGACGTGCGAGCGTCACCCGACCTGGCTTGAGCGGAAACTCCATCACAAGGGGCACCTGTCGGTTAGAGTGCAAGGCGCCACGTGGCTTGAAGGTCGGGTCTGCCGTCGAGAGCGGTGCCAGACCACAGTGCCACAATACGCATCGATCTGCCTGGCGATCGAAATAGACCATGTCGACCCCGAATGATGCTTGTCCGCTCAACCATCCCAAAAGCATCTGCGTAATCGTTCCGTTTGCATCTGCCTCGCAAGAGCAAGCGATGCGGCGGTCAGCCAACATCGATAGCGCCCCGCAGGCCGCGCAGCCCAGGTCAGTGAAGAACTCCGGCCAGCATCGAACCGCGATCCCGTCCAGGTTGTGGTCTTTCGCTAACCGTTCCAGCGATTGAAAGACCGTAAGCGTTCCAAGGACTTTTTGCTGATCCAAATCAGCCAGGTTCTCGAGCGAGGTCGATAATTGTTGGTAAGTGGCAAGTGCTTCAGGTGAGTTCCAATCAGAGCTCGCCTGAAGGGTCTTTTTCAGGTCCAGCGTTTCAACCTCGACCCCAAGCTGCCCTTCCAGCGCTGTGGTATCAAGATGGCATGAGTCCATACCGGGCGGGTGTTCACCCAAAACTCCCAGGCGAGCTTGCCGCAAATGGCTATAGGCGCGTGCCGCAGATGAAAAGGCAGCAATTTGCGAGGGGACTTCGGGATCGTCAGGTAAAGCATAAAGATGGGAGTAAGGGTGACCGCGGAGTGTGAGCGAATGGGCCGCGAGGTTGATCCCGCAAAACGAATTGAGCCGCAGGCGTTCACCAGTAGGAGCTTCAGGAAAACCCCACAGCAGGAGCGGTACGGTGAGTTTATCGGCGATCAGGTTGACCAGGGTGCTGTCAGCAAAAGTGGTTTGCAAAACGACTGCGTATGGGTGCCCTGCATGAGCCCAGTTGCGGGAACTTTCTTCGATCGCTTCGTGATCGGTCAGCAGCTCGGTTGGACCCACAATGCTGAAGCCTGCCTCGCTCAACCGGCGGCGTGCAGCCTCAGCTAACTCTTGGGCAAGGGCCAGGTCAAATGTTGTTCTGGCGATCGGGAGACAGAGTAGAGTATCTGCACTCATGATGATGAACCGTGATAAAAGCTGCTTGCCAGAGCGACCGAACTGGCTCCGATCACACCGGCCTGCCATCCGAAACTGGTGATTTCAACCTTGACTTTTTTACCTAAACCCCCAAAAGCGCGTTCGCGCACTGTCTGCTCGACGATGGGAAGAAAGAGGTCTTTGCCTTGGGCGAACATCCCCCCTAGCAGGATCAGCTCAGGGTTCAGAACATTGACAAGATTGGCCAGTGCGATGCCCAGGTACACAGCCTGGTCTTGAATGATCTGCGTCAGGATCGGGTCGCCCTGGCGCGCAGCTTCAAAGACCATGTCTATGCTCAACTCTCCTTTTGAGTCTTCAACCAACCTATAAAGAAGACTATCCGGTGTTTTCTGGAGATGCTCGTGGGCTTTCTGAAGCAAAACAGGTTCCGACACCAGGGTTTCGAGGCAACCTCTATTGCCACATGTGCATACCTTCCCGGAATCAGGCAGCATGGTGGTGTGCCCCATCTCGCCCGCACCCGCACCGCTTCCCCGGAAGATGGAACCCTTGACGATAAAGCCGGCACCGACGCCGATGCGCCCGTACACGAAAGCTAGGACATCCGTCTCCTGCCCGCGTCCGAATAAAGCTTCTGCCAGGGCCATCGAGCGGACGTTGTTCTCCACAAATACCGGACAATGGAGAGCTTCTTCAAGCTGCGTGCGGATCGGAATATCACGCCACTGCAGCCGGGGAGCATACACGTTTACGCCCAGCTCATGATCCACCAAACCGGACGCGCCAACGCCAATGCTGAGCACCTGTTCTTTTTTGATACCTGATCGGGGAATCAGTTCTTTGATCGTCGCGGCGATTGCCTCCAAGACCTGCTCTGCGGGGGAGGAGATTTCAAATTGCTGGTTTTGGCTGGCGATAATTTCAGCGTGGAGGTTCGTTACTGCCACACGGAACAGTCCTACGCCGATATGGACGCCAATCGCGTAGCGTGCGTTCGGCACCAAGACAAGCATGGTACGGGGCCGGCCAACACCCCGCTGGCCGGTTTGTCCTGAAGTATCCTGCTCTTCGATGATGCCCTCAGAGATAAGTTCCGATGTGAGATTGGTGATCGTCGTTGAGGATAAGCCAATCCGATCGGCCAGTTCCACACGCGAAAGAGAACCGCTGTGGAGCAGGGTTAGAAGGATTGCTCTCACATTGTGCGATTTGACCAGGTTGAAGTTTCTTCCGAGGAATCGAGCTCGTTTCACTGGTCTGGTCCCAGGGATAGCTGGCCGGCGAATTAATTTTCACACTTGACAAACTAATTATAGAGGGCGTCTACGGCTTGTCAAGCAGCTGCGTTCATGGAGCTGCGAGGGCGCACATCGGGAAGGCATTGATCAGTTGTCCGCCCTCAATGGGATCGTCTTTGAAGCCCATGGCATTAAACCAACGCGCGCCTTGTTTAAGTCGAATGTGGACGCTTCCAGAGCCTGCTCGACGGTCGCGATGGGCTCAAGCAGATAGGTTCGAGCCTCTGAATCCTCCAGCTCGGATCGCAAATACACCTTGCGGTCCACCACATCCCGGGCGATTTGAAAAGCTTTATGGGCGCCGATCCGGAACTTCCCTTTGCTAAAACGATCGATCACTTGCTTGGGGGTGGGGTGATCCGCGACAGCTTCTTCAAATCCTTGACTGCCGCTGCCTTGAGGGCATGCAGCCAGGAGGATCACAGTGCCACCAGAGCGAGTGATCAGGCAAGCGTGGGCTAATGCTTTTTGGGCTTGATAAAGATTGATATCCCGGGGATGACCACCAGCCGAAGCGATCATCAAATCAAATTCACCCTCTACTCTTGTGCAGCTGGCTTCCTGACAGAGCGGTATGCCGGCTTCCATGACCGCAAACGGATTGCCCGATAATGCCGTGACAACTTGATCTTCACGATTTAGAACCAGATTGAGCGCCAGATCGACCTGGACCATGCGCCCAATCGCCTCGGTGTCCTGTCTCGCCGGATTGGTCGAGTAGCTGCCCAGTTTGGAATCTGGATCTACCATCATGGCATGGTTATGCTCAATGGTTTCACGCCCGGCCAGCCCGATTGCGGCGGCTTTTACCCCGCCCGAATAGCCCTGGAACTGGTGAGGCGCGATGACACCGAGGGCAACCCTGAAGTCACAATCCATGAAAACTTCGTTCATCTGAACCGGCGTGCCGCTTGCGGTTTGCCCCAGGAATTGGAGCCTGCTTTTGTCATTTGCATCGTGGAAATGGAGCTGGCAGCCGCCCACTATCTTTTCGGGTAGGATCATGTCCAGTTCTTCAGGCGAGGGTCTAGGATGAACACCAGAGGCCAGTACCAGGTGAACCTGGCTCGGTTCAACGCTGTATGAAGCCAGCCATTCGAGCAGTGCTGGCAGGAGCAGGGAGTTGACATTTGGCCTGCTTCCATCCAGCACTGCAACCCCGAGCTTGCCCCCGGGTTTTAGTCGCTTGGCATCTACCGGCCCTATCGGATGGTCGAGTGATTCCCGAATCAACCGGGAAGGATCGGGATCTGCGGTTACTTCTGGCGGTTGGATCCACTCTGGCTGGAGGTTCTCAGGGAGTTTGACCTCCAGCAGACCCTTTCCGTATGGAAGCGAAACCGTCCTGGACATCACCTACCGCGTTGCAGGGCACGTTTGAGCGTGTCGCCGCGCAGACCCTGGCGTAAGGCTTCGAGGGCCAGAACATCGGTCGTGGGGATATTACCAAGGTTCACGTTGTTCCCGAAACGCAAAATCATATACTGCTGTTGATGCTTGATCGGCGCTTCCCACATCAATTGGTCGGGGTTGGTAACACCGTTGAAGATCGCATCCACCTCTGTGTTGTCAACGCTGCCGGAAGCGTCGAAAACTCCAACGCCCTTACCGCCTTCACGGGCCTCCACGATCACCAGGCTGGCGCCCAGCTCGATATCGTGTGCGATCAGGCGGTGCATTTCCGCAACGGCGACTTTTTCATCAGGGCTCTTTTTGCCGACTTCGGTAAGGACGACGAAACCGGAATCCAAAGCGCGCTTGATGCAGTCGCCACGCACACGGTCGTTCATCTCAAGCGTCCCATCGGACACTTCGATGGCGTTAAAACCTAGCTCCTTGGCACGCTTCAAATACTCTCCGAAACGCTCCTGCCAGACGGTCACTTCCAGGAAGGTGCCTCCTGGATAAATATGCACATCAGCTGCTCGCACCAGCTCGATCTTCTCGCGGAGGATCTTCTCTGTGTAAAAGGCTGAAGTCCCAAAGGAGAGCTTTAAGAAATCAATCTGATCGGCAGCGGTATCCATCAGGTCCTGTGTGGTGCGCGGACCAAGGCCTTTGTCCAGGACCATTGTGAATCCGTTGGTGCGTGGTTTTTCGCTGCGGCCCGGTTCGGGCATTGTGAAAACGTCATCCCAGGCATTTGAGTTCATGGTAAGAGTCCCTCCATACAGTGAGTAGGCCCGGTGGAAACGATCCGGGCGGTTTTGAGTTGAATGGTCTTCTGATCCGTCAATCGTTCGACGGCTTGCAGTCTTGCTTTTGCCAGTTGAGGTGTGTCCATGATGGGACCGGGAACTTGCTCGTGGAGAAGATAGCCCCCGCTGATCTTTTCTGAGGCGCTTTCATACAGCCGCCGGCACAGAATGCGTGGGTCCTCAATCTCGTCCACGATGGCGCAGTCTAGCCCTTTTTCAACATGCGGGAATAGAAGCGATAGGGTGGGTGATTGCAGCTCCCGCTCTGTGCATGCCATGTTGCTCAGGTCGACGCTGAGCTTATGGGCCCAGGGTTCATCCACTTCGGGCAGGTCCACATCCAGCTGATGACGGATTTCAGGAAAATCCTGCGTCAGGGTTCCGACGTAGAGATTGTCGAACAATGAGCCGCGCAGAAAGGCACCTCCAGCTGTGAAGTAGGTCAGCTCCGTGCTGAACACCTGCCAGCCACTTTGTATCGCCGAAAGGAGAAAGACCGACTTCCCTGAGCCGGCTTTACCGATCAAGACGACCAGATGATCATCCCTCGGATCGTAGATCGAAGCGGCGTGCAAAGCGTATATGCCGTGTTGTTCCTGGATTGCCAAAGCAAATCGGAACCAAAGCCCTTGGTTTCCAAGGATCGCCCAGCGCCGATCCTGGATCGTGCCCTCCAGCGCTTTAAGGTCCGCTTGGATTTCCAGGAGCTTTTTCTCATGCGTGATGGAAAACGGTCTTGAAACTTGATCTGTAAGCCTGATGTTGACGTCCATATCGGGTTGAAAGGGGATCGCTTCCAATCGGTCCCAGTTGGTCCACGCGCTGAATATTTCACCAGGTTCAAAAAAGCGATCATCGTTCAGCATAAGACCCGAGGGAGATTCAAGCCCGTGCGTCAGACCAAGGATACGGTAGGCGCGCCTCTTGGCGCCGCGCGGCTCAGTCTCCTCAACATGTTCCGTCATCATGATCCGTCAATTCCGGGTTTGGCCCATTACAGGCTGACCAAATCCCCGAGCAAAGTGATGGTCAGGTAGCTAACGACACCGACCGATAGTGCGGCGGCCAGACCAACGAAAAATGGCTTCAAGCCAAGCGCTTTGAAATTTCGGATATCGGTGCTCAATCCCACACCCGCTAACGCAATCACGAGAAAGCGGCCTGCCCACGTTCTGATCGTGGACACGAGCGTGGACCAGGAAGCACCCGGCAGAACACCGAACGCGTTTGCTCCAGTTTGCAAGCCCGCATCGCCGATCGTGCGCAGGATGGCGACGGTGAGAAATCCGAGCACGAACAAAGGGAAAAGTTTTCGAACGCGAACATCGGCTGAACTCTGCGACGAGCTTTCTTGTGAGCGATTGTGCAGGAATGCCATCAGGGGAATGACAAGCGCCATGAATACATTGCGTACCAGTTTGGTAATTGTCGCAGCATCGAGGGCGACAGATTGGGCATATACATCGGCGTACACACGCGCCGAACCTACAACCTGGGAGGTATCGTGTACTGAGGTCCCCAGGAAAAGACCAGCTTTAAGAGCATCTCCCTGGAAGATCTGGTGAACCAGGTACGGGTAGAGCAGCGTCGCCAGAAGCCCGAAGATTGTCACCACCGCGACGGCATATGCGGATTCTTCCTCCTCGGCATCGATGGCGGGTGCGGTGGCCACAATGGCAGAAACGCCGCAGATGGCCGTGCCCGTTGCGATGAGAGTGCCCAATCTGCGGGGTAATCCCACCCACCTGTTGATCAGGCTGGTGATCAGCAGCGCGCTGATGATGCAAACGATGACGATCGGGACGCCGAATAGGCCCAGCCGGAATACGTCAAACAGGGTTAAGCGGATGCCGAGTAAGATGATGCCCAGACGCAGGATCTTTTTGACCGAGAAGGTCAGCCCTGGTTTCGCGTTAGCGGGTAAGGGGATAAGTGTTCGCAGTATGATCCCCAGCAGGATCGCCACCATGACAGCCGATATGGGAGTCTTTTCGAATCCCAGTACGCTTACGCCGAGGAATTCGCTAAGCCACAGACTGAACCAGGCCAGGACGATGACCCAGACAAGGCCGGGCAGCAGGGTGTGGACCCGATCGACTCGCACTCCAAGTAGATTCTTCTCCCAGCCGGTAAGCGGGCGCTGATCTGCATGCGATGCTGAATCTGATGCCATGAGGGCTCCTTATAAAGCTGTCCGATAATTAATTAATCAAGAGTATAAAATATTTCGATGTGGAAGGAAAGCCTGATCTTCCCCGCTCCGGGAGCGCTTTTGTGCACACGTCTGGACTCGAGGGTTGGTCCGCTGGTTTGCGGTAAAACCAACCAGGCACCCCGATTGTTTCATGTGCGGATGGGTGGGCGGTTATGTGGCCGTAAAGGGGGTGCTAATTCGCGCGCAGCCCG
>JASFLN010000018.1:0-10997 GCA_050118075.1 Anaerolineales bacterium | reverse complement strand
TTAGCGCGTTACTACGATCTGCCGGTGTGGGGTTACGGCGGTGCTTCCGACAGTAAGATCGTCGATACCCAGGCGGGTATCGAGGCGACGTTCTCAATCGTCAATGCGTTTCTAACGCGCTGCACCTTGGTGCATGACGTGGCATACATCGAGTATGGTTCGACCTCCTCCATGGAAATGCTTTTGATCGCAGAGGAGATTATCCGGATGACCCGCTACTATATGCAGGGTGTCCCGGTGAACAAGAACACATTAGCCCTGGATGCTGTTGCACGGGCGGAACCAGGTGGAGGTTTCCTGGCTGATGAACACACGATGGATAATTTCCGTACCGCGCAGTGGATGCCTGATTTGATCGATCGCCACCAATACGACGTCTGGGAAAACTCAGGCTCAAAAGATATGCGTACACGCGCCAATGAGCGCGCACGGCAGATCCTGGCTGAACATACCGTGCCCGGATTATCAGCAGAAGCAGAGGCTGTGATAAAGGATGTGTTAGAGGAGCGAGCGAGTTAGGGGACGGTTTTTATAAGAAGAGACTACAACATCCACACATTGAATGGGTGGATGTTGTTATTTAAGTTGGAAATGATCTTTAGCTAAATTGGAACCCCGACGCGTTTGAGGATTTTATCCAGTTCGGCAGTGATCTCATCCGGAAGCGGCTCGCATTGGTGTTGGTTCAGGATGCGCTCGACCTGCTGGCTGGCTCGTTCGGCTAGGGTGTAGCCTCCAACTTCCACCCATTGATCATAACTCCGGCGATCAAAGAGCTGTGGGTACCAGCGTTCTCGGAAGTGTGTAAAGGTATGCTCCGCGTCGAGGAATTGTCCGTCCGGGCCGATTGCATCGATCAAGTCGACTGCAAGTGTCTCCGCGTCGATCTCAACGGGAGCACTCATTTTCTTGATCCACGAGACCATCTCCTCGCAGATGACGACATGCGCAAGTGAACCGCACAAGCCCGATTCCAGGTAGCCGATATCATGAATTAGCGTAGCTCCGCCAAGCGTTTCAGACATCAAGGTGAGCGCTGCTTCTGCAGCGGCTTGTTGGTCAACCAGCTTGGAGTCACTGCACCCCCCGATCCCGAACATCGGCAGATCATAATAATGTGCCATAGCAAAAGCCAACCTCTTGGGTTCAGGTTGACAGTATGGGCTGACCATAGTGCGCATATCCAGTGCCCCGCCGGCCATACCCGTCATGATGAATGGTGAACCCTCACTGTTGAGCTGGGATAGGACCAGGCCGACCAGCACACCAGCGTTTGCCAGCATCACACTTCCCGCAGGTGTAATCGGTCCGGCAATACCGCCCATTGCAGACGGAATGTATAACAGCGGAACCTTTTTGCCAGAGAGGTAGAGTAGCTTCTGCAGTGCCGCTTGATTGTGGTTTAAACCGTTGGTGACATTAATATAACCGGCCGCGTCTGGTTTTTGCCGGAATTGCTCTTCGCCACCAGCCACGATCTCCGCCATCTCGAGCGCATCCACACAACCCTGGAAATCATTCGTGACGTAGAGGATTGGCTTGGTTGTGTTGGAAAGCATAACCAGCATCTGGTAACGATCGGTGAGTCGATAGTCGACATCCGATGGGAGGAACATCGACATTACAAAGTCGATGTTCTCAAGCGCATCACAAAGGGTGATCCCGTCGTGCACATCCTGCAGTGTCGGTAGGCGGCGCTTATCTGTTTGGTGATCGATAATGGTCATACAGTCAGAGCCCGGTCCGTAGTAGCTCTGGCCTGCGCGAAGCTGAAGCGTTGCTTGGCGGTTGCGATCATATAATGTGAATTCGGGGGGGGCCGATTTCAACGCATTTTCTACGAGGTTTCGAGGTATGCGGATTCGATTTCCATCGCTCAATTGAGCGCCGGCTTTCTTCGCCAGATCAATCGCGTCCTGCTCGTATAAGCGGACACCGGTCCGCTCAAGAATTTGCAGACTGGCTTCGTGGATCTCTTCGCACTGCTTTGGGTGGAGCCGACCAAAAGGCAGCTCGGGGAAGAGGTCGGATGGGTTTGGGCGCGATGCAGGCATGGTTCTTTCTCCGAGGTGGGTAGGTATTCAGATGGTTGATTTTGTAAAATGTATAACCGCGTTGGAAGCCTTGCATTGATGATCTATATCTGCAAGGCTTCCTGTATTTGGTTCACTGCATTCCACTAATGGATCGTGCGGATATCGATGACCTCCTGCCCCTCGATTCCTTCAAGCACCTTTAAAAGCTCATCCTTGGTCGCTCTACGAACCTTGATGACGATGTCCCAGAAATCCGGTTGTTTAGGTGAGGCAGCACCGCCGCTGGCGTAGATACCCCATCCTTCTTCGGATACTGCGCTGAAGATCTTCGCGTACTCACCGACTTTGTTCGGAACGCGTATGGTGGCACGCACACCTTCCACGCCGCCACCGAGCAGCTCGGAAAGCTTGGCGAGCATATCGACTTCCGTGATTATGCCAACGACGACGCCTTCTTCAACGACTGGAAGGCAGCCAACTTTTTTCTTAATCATCAGATCGGCGGCGCTTTCCAAAGTCGCCTCAGGATCGATGGTTACAAGAGCCTTACCCTTGACCATCACATCTTCTGCCTGGATATCGGATAAAAGGCGGCTGATCTCCCAGACGTTCAAACTGCCGAGATCGGATGGAGGGACCATGAGCGTTTCGCGGGTGATTAAACCCACGAGCCGTTTGCCATCCCCGACAACGGGTAAATGACGAACTTTATTCTCAATCATCATGTTCTGAGCTTTTAATGCCGGTGTCTCCGGTGAAATCATGATCGGGTGACGGGTCATGCAGTCTTTTACAAGCATGGCTAGGATCCCTCCTGGGAAATGACCGGATCGAAGCTGCGCAGCGTCTCCAATGGGAGGTGGCAGAAGATCCGGTGACCATTGCCGGCTTCACGCCAGGGAGGCGTGTCAGTTACACAAATTTGTCCGTCATCCGGAAGCAGGATTCGGCGTGGACAGCGAGTGTGGAAGCGACAGCCACTAGGCGGATTGATCGCGCTGGGTACGCTACCTTCCAGGCGAATGTGTTTCTGTTTCGCTCTGGGATCAGGGATCGGTACCGCTGATAAGAGTGCTTCAGAATACGGATGGTAGGGTGGTGCGTAAATCGCTTCTGCAGGTCCGATCTCCATGACCTGGCCCAGATACATCACCGCAACCTGATCGGAGAAGAAACGTACGACGCTTAGGTCATGGGCGATGAAGATGAGCGTGGTGTCGAAATCTTGCTGGATCTCGAGCAGCAGGTTCAAGATTGCAGCCTGGACTGAGACATCCAGCGCGCTGACCGGCTCGTCACAAAGCACAAGTTCCGGGTGACTCGCCAGTGCACGGGCGATACCGACGCGCTGCTTCTCGCCACCGCTCAGCTGCCTCGGTAATCGATCGTAATAGTTTTCGCCCAGGCGCATCGCGTCAAGCAACTTGACGACTTCCTTGCGCACCTGGTCTTTAGGCACCGTGCCGAATAAACGCATCGGCCTGCCGATCTGTTGTCCCACCGTGTAGGAGGGGTTCATGGTCGAATCAGGATTCTGGAACACCATCTGCAGTTCCTGGATCAATGATTTCTCCCGCTCGGTGATTGGATCCGTAATGTCGAAACCCAGGAACTTTGCTTCTCCTTCGGTGGTGTCTTCGAGACCGATCAAGGTCTTGATCAACGTGCTCTTGCCGCAACCCGACTCTCCTACGACACCCAGGGTCGTGCCCTTGGGGATTTTGAAGCTGGCATTCTCTACGGCCTTAACATAGCGCTTTTCGCCAAGCCCGAGTACATCTTTCAGCTCTGTGCCCTGGACTTCATAATATTTTTTAAGGTCTTTCACCTCGAGCACGGTTTCTGCGGTCAGGTCGGTTACTCCAACCTCCGGTGGTACGATGTCGTCGGAAGGCTGCCATTGGGAAGGATCGATTTCCTCCGCGAAATGGCAGCGCACCCACACTCCGTTGGGGAGCTGACGCAGCTTTGGTCGTTCGTTCCGGCAGCGATCCTCGACGTAATCGCAACGAGGGCCGTAGATGCATCCCGTTGGTCGGTTGTTTGGTGGTGGTACGCGGCCTCGAATAGGATACAGCAAGCTGCTCATCTTATCGGAACCCAGCTTCGGGACACAGCGCAGCAAACCTTGCGTGTACGGGTGCTGGGGGCTTTCATAGATCTGCTCGACGGTGCCGCGTTCAACCATCTCTCCAGCGTACATCACACCCACCCTTGTGGAAACGCGTGCGACCACGCCCAGGTTGTGGGTGATGTACATAATTGCGGTGTCAAAGTCACGCCGGAGCTCCGCGATCAGGTCGAGCACCGCCGCTTCGACGGTAACGTCCAGGGCAGTAGTTGGTTCATCCATGATCAGAAGTGCGGGATTGTTGAGCAACGCAGTAGCGATGACAACACGCTGCTGCTGCCCACCTGATATCTGATGCGGATAGCGTTTCATCACATTGGCTGCATCCGGCATGTAGACACGCTCAAGCATTTCGATGCAGCGGGCCTCGGCTTCGTCCTGATCCATCCCGCGATGCACGGTAAGTACTTCCGACATCTGGTCACCCAGACGCATGGATGGGTTGAGCGCCTGCATCGGGTCTTGATAGACCATTGCGATTTGATCACCACGCAATCGGCGCAGCTCCTCACCGGTAACACCGACCAGCTCCTGACCCTGGAACTTGATGCTGCCGCGTTTGACGTAGCCGTTTGCACCGAGGAAATTGACGATCGCCCAGGCTACAGTGCTTTTGCCGCAGCCTGATTCGCCGACGATGCCGTGCGTCTCACCACGCTTGATCTCGAAGGAGACGTTCTGAACGGCTTCAATTTCTCCGCCGCGCACCTTGTACGCGACGGCGACATCCTCGAGCTTCAGGACGGGAGATGTTTTTACCAAATCAGACATCAAGCCTACCTCACTTCTGGTAGCGGGTCAGTTCTTCGCGTAATCCATCTGCGAAGAGATTGAGACCGATCACCAGACTTGCAATGGCCAACGCTGGCCAGATCACGGCCAGTTGGTTGGCAAAAATATTCCGACGGGCTTCATTGACCATGTTGCCCCAATCGGGGTCCGGTGGTGGGAGCCCGATACCTAAGAATCCGAGCGTGCCGATAGCGAAAATTGCGTAGCCCACACGGAGCATGCCATCCACGAGCAGCGGCCCGCGTGCGTTCGGTAGGATTTCGCTGAACATGATGTACCAGACATTCTCGCCGCGTGTTTCGGCTGCTCTGATGTAGTCCCTGGTTTTGATGTCCAGCGCCAAACTGCGCGCCAGCCGGGCAACACCCGGTGCGCCAGTAATCGTGATGGCCAGGATGACCACAAGGTCACCTTGACCTAGGGCAGCGATGACAACCAGATAAAGCACGATGCGTGGGAAAGCGATCAACGCGTCCAACACCTGCATGATGATCTGATCCCACCATCCACCGCGGTAACCGGCGTTCAAACCCAGCAGCGCGCCAAGTGTCAGCGAGCCAAGCACACCCCAGATGGCAACCCCGCCGGGTATATTGATGTCACTGCCCGGTAAACGGGTCTTCAACAGGATGACCTGGGTCCCCTGCATGAGTCTGGAAAGAATGTCACGGCCGAGATGATCCGTGCCAAGCAGATTCGTCGCATTGGGGCCTAGATTTTGTGTAAATTGGGTTGCGTTGGGGTTGAAAGGTGTCCAGAAAAGAGATATGAAGGCAATCAGCAGCCAGAAGATCACGATACCCATTCCCACGGTCGCCACGCGTGATTCGAATATGATCGACACGCTGTTCCACAACTTCTGCCACCTGGTGGGTGGGGATTTGGTCATTGATTGAACAGCCATATGTTACTCCTGATCAAGCGTAGCGGATGCGGGGATTGAGTAGGGTGTATGCGAAATCCCCGATCAGTCGTGTGAGAATGGCAATTAAAACCGTAACCATTGCAGCCGCCATAATCGCGTTGTAGTCGCCAAAGATCGCCGAGCGATAGATGTAGTAACCCAGACCGGGGTATCCAAAGATCACCTCGACAACGACCAGGCCACCAACAAGCCAGTTGACATGCAGCATGATGATCGTGATAGGGGCCATCAACGCGTTGCGGATGGCGTGCCTCGTCACGACGCGCCACTTTGGCATGCCTTTGATGATCGCTGTGCGGATGTAGGGTGAATCCATCACCTCGACCATGCTGGCACGTGTCATGCGCGCGACATAGCCTAACTCTACGGCTGTGAGTGTAAGTACGGGTAAAGCTAAAAGTATAGGATCTTGAAAAATTGCATTCGGACTGGTGAATATGGCTACAGCCGGTAAGACTTTCAACCATATTCCGAAAATCAGGATGAGGAAAATACCCGTGACAAACTCGGGTGTTGCGGTAAATCCGAGGCTGGTGATCGAGATGATGCGATCAAGGGGTTTGCCCTCGTTAATCCCCGCAAGGACCCCAAGGAATAGTGCCAACGGCATGATAATCGCAAACGCGACCCCTGCAAGCACCAATGTGTTGCGGATGCGAGGGATCAAGGTTACAGCGACGGGCCGTCCAAATTGAAGTGAGATTCCTGGATCGCCGCGTAGAAGTCCTTTGCGGAGTGGGATATACTGCTGTGGTCCATCGCCTTCTTTACGCAGCCCTGCTTTGGTGAGCACCCAGACCTCAGCCCCTTCGCCGCGCTGCCACTTGACCGCGTTGTTTTTAGTGTCAACACCCCAAAAGATTTCCTTGCCTTCTTCATCGGTCTCCCAGGCTCCACTTGAGAGGTGTTTCGTTGTATTTCCATCCTCCTGCCGTTTCAGCGTCAGCAATTGCCCTTCTTCCATCGTCCAACGTGTAAGCTGTCCATCAACGTCTGCCCACCAGTCCGCCTCACCGGTCTGCGGGTTAATGGATGTCACAAGCGGGTAACCGACTTTGCGTGCCGCACGCCAGTCGTTGCCGACTAGCCAGTCGACGTAGCGTTGCCAGGCTGGCGCGTCGAGGCCTAATTGAGCGCGGTAGGAGGCACGCTGTTCTGGCGTGGCAAATACCCCAAGGATCTTGACGCTGATGTCGCCGCTGCCGACTTCAACCAGGAAAAATAGGGCTATGGAGACGAGCAGCATCGTGATGATTGTCGAGATGATGCTCCTGATGATGAATCGGGCCATTATCACACTCCCGGTGTTTACAAGAGGCCCGGCTTGGATTCACCGGGCCTCTTGTATTGATATCGAGCTTAGGAGCTAGACATCCTTCCACACTTCATAGAGCAGGTCATATGCAGTCGGATGCGCTTGGACGTTCTGGAACTCCGAAGCGGTTGCATTCCAAACGCTCTTCCAGAAGCTGTTGAAGATCGGGCCGCGCTCCTGCATGATGTCCTCGATCTGGCACATCAAACCACGACGTGCCTCGACATCAAGTGTGCCCTGTGCTTCTCGGAGCACATCTTCGAACTCTGGATCGGTCCAGCGCGTTTCGTTCCAAGCACCGATTGATTCTTCGGTGTATGCGAGCGGTAGGACCATCGTCGCCAGTGGTCGGTGCGTCCAGGACGTGATGCCCAGATCAACCTCTGTCCAACGATCCCAGTATCCGGCGGGTTCGGTGATATCCAGCTGGATATCGAATCCGGCAGGTTCAGCTAACTCCTTGAGCGCCTGAGCGATCTCGGGTTCAGCCTGGTCGTTCTTGGTCGCGAGCGTCACGCGTAGAGGCAGGTCAATGCCTTTCTCTTCGGCGTATTCCTCGAGCAGCGCGCGTGCGCCTTCTGGATCATATTCAGGAATGTCTTTCTCGCAGTATGCCGGGTGTGCGGGTGCGACGTGGGCGTCCAGCGAGAGGTCGCCCTGTCCGAAGTAGGCCAGTCTGAGGATTTCCGCTCGATCCTGGCAAAGTTTCATCGCGTTGCGCACACGGACGTCATCCCAGGGTTCGAGATCGACACGCATGCGTCCGAGCAAGCACTGGGAGGTGCTGGCTGGGCGGATCGTGATGCCTTCGACGCCTTGCAAGGCCTGGAAGTCCGTTGGGCGCGGGTCGTACAGCGAGTCAACCTGCCCAGACTGCAGAGCAGCAACGCCAGCGTCCTTATCGGTTGAGACGTAAATCAACTCATCAAGATAGGGCAGTGGTTGGCCGTCGGCCCCCATCTGCCAGTAGTCCTCGCGGCGTTTGAAGACGGCGCGTTCGCCCTCGGCGTATTCTTCAAGCGTGAATGCACCAGTGCCAACAGGTTGTCGGATGATGTCACCCTCGAAGTCGCGATGCAGGACCACGGCTGGATAGTGGAACAGGTGCTCAGGCACGGCGATGTCGGCGAACTGCAGGTGTAGACGGACGTGAGAGTCATCGACTTTCTCGACATCCTGCATACCGCTCAGGTAGGCCAGCAGTCCGAGCATCGAGGAACCAACATCCGGATTCAGCCACTCGCCGAAGGTGAACATCACATCGTCGGCGTTAAAGTCATCACCGTTGTTCCACTTGACACCTTGTCTGAGATAAAGATCCCAGGTCAGTACATCATCACTGGCTTCCCAGCGATCGAGCAAGTATGGGCGGGTGATGTTGTCTGATCCAGTAAGTGTCAAGTACTCATTGATCTGACGGACGATGTTCGCACCTTCAACCCATGACAGGCGGGCAGGGTGGTCGAGCAGCTGCAGCTGCATAGACGATGTCCATGTACCGCCTCGCTTGATTGCACCGCTTGGTGCTTCGCCACCCTCAGGGGTTGCTTCGCCTCCGCCACCACACGCTGCCAGGAAGGAGGCTGCACCCGCTGACATGCCGAGCAAGGTCGCAAATCGTATGAACTCTCGCCTGCTGATAATGCCCTCTTCGAGCTTATCGTATGCGTCAGGGATGGCGATGTGCGTCTCTGCCATTTGTCGTTTCGTTATACGAGGTTTCTCCACTTCTTACATCCTCCTTTGAATACGTTTACGATGGCTTGGGGTATTGCGGTTGATTTCATTTTTTCGATAACACACCTCCTGATCAAGCACTCTGCTTTTGCAGTTAAGTTCTACGATGGTAAAAAAACGTAATGGGTAGATACCCATTTTTAGACAATGCTTTAGGAATTTCCCTTGCGTTGAAACTCCTATGTCATAAACCTACTTTAACGAATACTAAAAATGTGGTCGTCGGAGCGTTGATGAAGCAGAGCGCAAAACTCGCCGGCAACTCGTGCTGGGGGGTCTTTCGCTTTGTTTGTTCGACTGATCAATCGATGGTTGGCTAGATGGTCAACCGAAAACTACCTGCCTGCCAAATTGTTCGGCCGAAACGACCGGGGGTAATCAGAAAGGATTTCCTGTTGGCTGCTAATCGATCTCCGGTGCTCATAATGCCGGAAAACCGATAGCAAAGGGTTCTTACTGTTTGCATACTAGCATAAATAATGAGGCATGCCAAGCGAGCTGGTCAATATTGAGAAAAATTTCACAAATAGCCAAGGTCATATTCTCTCTTGATGCGTGCTGCAAGACATACCTTTACGCAGTACAGCCAAGGGTCAGCGATCACGTCATCCTTCAGGATTTATCACCACACGCCCGATGTCGACGTACTGATCGAGCATATCGAAGGTGTGATTGATACGATCGACGTCTAATGGGATCGATTTTGTGATCACTCCGGTCAGGTCGACCTTGCCGGTAGCGACTAAATCGATGAGCGTAGGCAGTTCACGAGCAAGGTGATCAGCGACTCCGATCAGTTCAGCTTCACGCATAAGCAGCTCGTTATACGGATCAATCTCAATGTGCTCTGCGCTCAACCCGACCAGGGCAACGCGGCCAAAAACACCAACTGATTCCACCGCCTGACGCATGGTCACCGGTAGGCCAATCAGCTCCAGAGCCACATCGACCCCTCGACCTTCATTCAGGTCTTTGATTTTCTGTATCGGATCGTCCTTTGTCGCATCGATCGGGATGACGCCGTGTTGCTTTGCAAACTCTAGTTTCGAAGGGTTGATATCCACCCCAAAGACTTTGTTGGCTCCGTACGCATTGGCGATTTGGATTGCGGACATCCCAAGTCCACCCACACCAAACACAGCGAGACTTTCTCCAGGTTGCAAGCGAGCTTTATTTATTGCATGGAGCGAAGTCGCGGAGGAGCACATCATGATAGCAGCTTGGTCAAATGGAATTTCCGCCGGTAGATGAAAAACGCTGCGCTCGGGTATGCATATGAACTCAGCGTAGCCTCCATCACGATACTTACCAATCATTGAACCGTTGACACAAAACTGCTCACTGCCGCGATGGCAGAACTCACATTTTCCACATGTCACCAGGTAATGCAGGCAGACCCGGTCTCCGTGCTTGAAGTTCTGGACCGATGATCCAATCGCCTCAACCACCCCCGCCACTTCGTGGCCAAGTGTCAACGGAAGCGGACGAACGGGTGATATCCCTGCCCGGTAATGGGCATCCGAATGACAGATTCCAGCCGCTTTAACCTTAACAAGCAGGTCCTCAGGACCTGGTTCAGGTATCGGGACCTCCTGCAGCTCAAGCGGTTGGCCAGGCTCTATCAATCGAACTGCTTTCATCGTCGAATGCTCCCGGGTTGAATGGGGTGCGCGGATTAGCTATGACATCTGGCTAGACGTGACCGTAGTAATCACGATGGACGACGACTGAGTAGGCGTAATCAAGCAGCGTACCCCAACTGAAGACAGGGATGTCTATTTCACGTTGGACCGCACGGGCGAAAGGCTGCATGCCCGTGCATTCCAGCATCATCGCGCCCATATTGGGATATTGTTCGTAAAATTCAACACACACTTTCAGGAAATCTCGTTCAGCTTTCTCATAATTTGCCTGCGGAGGGTCCGGACGGACCGGTGCGTACCACAGGTTTTCAAACTCAGGGCAGCGACCATCATCCTCCGCTCCTTCGATGACATAGTTCGTACCGGGTTGGATGCCAACCGCCTCCAAATGTTCGGGCAGAAGTTGTTTTTTACGTGC
>JASFLN010000017.1:0-11060 GCA_050118075.1 Anaerolineales bacterium | reverse complement strand
CACTGATCGTCTCTGGTGGCCACACAGAACTGGTGCTCATGACTGATCACCTCACTTACCAGCGATTGGGAGGCACGCTCGACGACGCTGCCGGCGAGGCTTTCGATAAGGTCGCCCGGCTCCTCGGGCTTTCCTACCCGGGCGGCCCTGCCATTGAAAGGGTCGCCGATGGCGGCGACCCAAGCGCGTTTAAGTTTCCCCGAGCATGGCTAGAAGGGACCTGGGACTTTTCCTTCAGCGGCTTGAAAACCGCAGTACTGCGTGAAGTCCGTGCCCTTGAACCCGATATTGAAGCGGGTGTCGACTCGCCCCCCAAAGACCTGCCTGTCGCCGACCTGGCGGCTTCATTCCAGCTCGCCGTCGTAGATGTACTCGTCGGTAAGACCATCTCGGCCGCAGAAGCTCACAATGCCCGGCAGATCCTTGTCGCTGGCGGGGTCTCCGCAAATCGCGCACTGCGGGCGACATTTCAAGCACGAGCTGAGGTCCCAGTCCTGGTACCACCCTTGACGCTGTGCACCGACAATGCAGCTATGATCGCCGCTGTCGGTCATTGGCGCTTTCTGGCTGGCCAGCGTGACGCGCTGGATATCGACGTACTCCCCACCTGGCCGCTCTCGTCCTGAAACCTAAAATTTACAACGGTCTCAGTTCATTCATGCTCATGATGATGTCCATGCTTGTGGTCGTGACCACCACCACGATGGTCATGATGCTGCAAGCTGTCGCGACAAGGCGCTGCTTCCGGCAGTTCACCACACAGGTATGCTTCCAGCGCTGATCGAATCGTCCCGGCAGCGCCGGTGGCGGCCTGGACGCCATACTCCTGGAAGAACCCGATCGCACGACGACCCATACCACCGCTGATCATCACATCAGCATTCTGTTCGCGGATAAAACCAGGTACCATCCCGGGTTCGTGTCCACGGAAAAACGGGTTCTCGATAATCTTTGTGGCTTCAATCTTGTTATTCTCAACGTCCACAAGTACAAAATACGGGCAGCGGCCAAAATGATGACTCACCTGACCATCAAGCCCTTGATTATCCATAGCTGCAATCGCAATTCTCATACGTTAAACCTCCTTATTGATAAGTCTTGTTAATTCGTCGGCTTCAAGATAGCCCTCGACCTTGATAATCTGCTTCATTACACCAGGCACCTCTGCAACCGCACGCTTGATTTGAACCGCCAGCCCCACCGCGATCGGGCATAGCGGCGAGGAGGGCCTGAATGTGTATTCCACCACACCCTCTGAATTGACAATCAGATCCTGGACGAGCTGCATTCGGATCACATCCACCTGTGTTTCTGGATCGATGACCCGTTTCAGGCACTCAACCACCTCGCGCTTCAACGCCATGCCCGCATCAGACATACTGCCCTTCTTCTACTAATCGTATCCGCAGTTTGTCCCACAGATTTGTGATTTCGTGGCTAGCCGGTGAATCAGGTGCAAACCGAGTCACGGGCTGGACATTTTCCATGGCCTGCATAATGGCATCATCAAAGGGTATTTCAGCCAGGATCTCAAGTTGCTCCTGCTGACAATATGCCCTGATTTGCTCTGCACCCTGTACATATAAATCAGCTTTGTTGATGCAAACCCAGACCGGGATCTGGAAATGCCTTGCGGTGGCCACGATCCGTTTCAGATCGTGCACTCCAGCAGCTGTCGGCTCGGATACTATCAGCGCAGCATCCGCACCGGACACGGCGGAGATCACCGGACATCCGATGCCTGGAGGTCCATCAACCAGCACCCCGGGTATATTTTGATCCAGTGCCTCCAGTCGAGCGCGCTGCTTCAGCAATGCAACCAGTTTGCCTGAATTCTCTTCACCAGGTTCAAGCTCGGCATGAAATAAGGAGCCATAGTCTGTATGGGAGAAGAACCACTCTCCAGCCTTTTGAGTCTCCATCGACAACGCTTCGCTTGGACAGACATAAAGGCAGGCTCCACAACCTTCACAGGCCAGCGGATCGACTGCATATCCATCGTTCATCCTGATCACCGCATCAAAACGACAGACATCTTCGCAGGCGCCGCAAGCCTCGCAGCGACCCGCATCAATTCGTGCGATTTCCCCGCCGAGAAACGATTCGGCCTCGGATGCGTTTGGTGACACGAGCAGCGCAAGGTTGGCGGCATCAACGTCAGCATCCGCAAGCACCAACTCCAGCTCTGCGCTGTGGGCGCGTTCAGCCAACGCTGCGGTGATAGTGGTTTTCCCGGTCCCCCCTTTGCCGCTTAAAACGACGAGCTGAATCATCTTCTTCACCTGGCGCCCAATTTTGCGCTAGGTGCTGGATGGCGCTTAGCTGCAAATATAGTCAACTGCTCGAGTTCATGGAACAGCTTGTAAAAATCGGATAGGAACTCTGGGAACGCGTGCACGAGTGGAATCCCTGCAGCCAGAGCAGCAGCAATTTCACGCCGAAAGGGGAGCTCCAGGAGCACCGGCACGCTCTGCTCCTCACAAAATTCATGCACTTCGCTTGCAGCTTCCGAATTGGACCGATTGATGACCACACCCATGGGTAGATCCACTTTGCGCACCAGCTCCACGCCTAAGCGCAGATCATGAAGGCCAAATGGGGTCGCTTCCGTAACCAGTAGCGCAACATCCGCGCTGCGCAGGGTCTCCACGACGGAGCAGGAAGTCCCCGGAGGTGCATCACGGATCTCCAAGTCTGTATTCCCAAGAACATCCCATGCCTTTAGCTGACGGATCACTGGGACGGGCATCGGTTCGCCCACATTCAAGCAGCCTTGCGCCAAGCAAATCCCTCCGGCTGCCCTTCCCGCTTCAAGCACGCCCATTTCACGGTTCACCTCTTCGAGAGCAGCTTGAGGACATTGGGTGACGCAGCTCCCACACCCATGACATAGCTCTGGAAAGATTAAGGTCTCCCCGCCAATTACAACAATAGCGTTATAACGGCAGACCTCAGCACATCTTCCACAGCCATCACAGCGATCGGGAAGAAGCGAGGGGGTTGGGATCGTGGCCGGAGATTTGAATGCAAAATCAGGCTGCAGGAACAAATGGTCGTTTGGCGCTTCTACATCACAATCCAGGAGCAGTGTCTTTTCGAACGGACTCGTCAGCGCCAGGCTGGTGGCTACAGTCGTCTTCCCTGTGCCGCCTTTACCGCTGACCACCGCGATTGTGAATGGGTGAGATCTCACCCGCCTCTCCTCCCACGCCCACGTCCACGTCCACGGCCGTGCCCGCCTGACGTTGAAGCCGGTTGTAAATGACCCTGCAGGAAGGCTTCGATCGCCTTCGAACTGGTTTCTCCAGATGTATGATAGGCCTTCAAATCTCCCAAATCCAACGCACGTTGCGCCTTGGGTCCAAACTCCGAAGCGATCACAATCTCGACGCCTTGGTCGGCCAACCATTGAGCCGCTTGTGTGCCTGCCCCTCCCGACGCAGAGGCAGCGGGATTTTCAAGCAAGGTTTGCGATTCGCCCTCTGTGTCATAGAGCAGAAAATATGCGCAACGCCCAAAGCGGGGGTCCACTTCTGCATCGAGCTTATTCTCTTTGATTGCAACTGCGATCTTCATTTCTTGCCTCCCTCATAAAAGCGACGAATGCCCATCAAATGTTGATCCCGTGAGCAAACTTGACCGCGATTTCTTTCGAGCGTGCTAAATTGGTCAGCCGGACACCAGCCTGATGGATTTGAGGAAACCTCGCCCCCTGCGCAACCGCACGCATGACGGCGTCAATATCGGTGATGATCGAACCTGAAAGAATGTCGATACCGGCATCGAACAACACATCGCTGAACGGTGTGCTGGGACCCAGGAGCATCAATGTCGCCTCGTCGGAGCAGTACTCCAGCAGCGTTTCAAAACTGTGGTTCGCAAGCGTCATCCCGGTAATGCCGACCACATTACATTGCGGCAGGATCTCAGGCGCCTGGTCGGCCGGAAGGTCATCATCCCGTGGCGCGCGCTCAATCACAAAGAGCTCCCCAGCCACTTCACGCAAATCGGGTACAAAGGGGAAATGTCCGATGATGGCTACTGATTTTTCGCTGCCCAGGCGTGCTAGCAGCTCGTCAGCATTGGCATCCACGCTGCGTTCCGGATCTGGGTCCGGCAGGAGTGCGTTGATTGCTGCGACGCCCAGGCTGGCCAGCGTGGGGTTGTCTTTTTGCAATGCGAATTCTGCCAGGTGCTGAGAGGATAATGATGCAAGGCGTCCTGCTTCCGGTATAGAAAACATACCGCCATGCTTCCGATCACTACCAAGCGTAGATGAAAGCCCACAGCGCCGTTGACCAGCTACGCGGACGACCACACCGGTCCACCGCAGCCCGATCGTGACTTGCTCTACTTCGCCATCAGGGAGTGTTTCGAGGATCCGCTCCAGAATATACATCCAAAAACCGCTTATCCCTTCTTGCTATCCGGTTTCCTGATCGCGTTCGTATCTCTCCAACAAATCATTAATCTGATCGCGCGTCACGCGCAGGTCCTCTACCAGCTCATCAAGACGTTGCTTACCAGCCGCAGTGATCGTGTAAACTCTCCGGCGCGGTCCTTGACTGTCATCGCTCCAGCGCGAGTTGACCCAACCTGCGGTCTCCATCTTGCGCAGCATGCGGTACACGACGCTGGGATCCATGCGATGCATGTCGAAACCATAGCGATCCAGTTCCGGAAGAAGGGCATAACCGTGCGCCTCGCCGGATCTCAACATGAGCAATAGGCTCGCTTGTAAAAAGCGCCGTACCCTTCTCCCTCGCCGGGGTCCATACTTCCCATGTCTGTTGGTGTCTCTATTTCTGTTCATGCGGTAAAGGATATCCAACTATTGTCATATTGTCAATAGTCAAAAGACAAATAGTTTTATGATCTCGAAAACAAGGTGAAACTTCGAACGGCCAGAGAATGACATTTGTACCTGCCATCACAAAGGCAGTTGGGAGATAATGACTCCAAATTCCACATTTTTGTGAGGGGTACCCTTTTATTACCTTGCCCCATCGTCGAATTCCTCACCTGGAGCAAATAGTCACTCTAAGGAGGCAGGATGGTTAATGTTGCGCTCGCCCGCTGGCAGTTCGCCATCACATCCGTCTACCACTTCTTCTTCGTCCCATTGACCCTGGGACTCTCGATCCTCGTCGCGCTGATGGAAACCCGCTATGTCATAACCGGCGATGAAACCTACAAGCGCATGACCAAGTTCTGGGGCAAACTTTTCCTGATCAACTTCGCGATGGGTGTCGTCACCGGTTTGGTCATGGAGTTCCAGTTCGGTATGAACTGGTCCGAGTATGCACGCTTTATGGGCGATATCTTCGGAGCACCTCTGGCGATCGAAGCCCTGTTGGCATTTTTCCTTGAATCGACCTTTCTTGGCATCTGGATCTTTGGTTGGGAACGGTTATCCAAAGGGCTGCACGCTGCAGTAATGTGGTTGGTGGCGATTGGCTCGAACCTTTCCGCACTCTGGATCCTGGTGGCGAATTCGTTCATGCACGAACCGGTCGGCTATGTGATTAACAACGGCCGCGCCGAGATGACCAGTTTCTTCGCCCTTTTAGCGAACCCGCACGTTTGGGTGCAGTTTCCGCATGTGCTCACTTCAGCCATGACGACGGCCTCGTTCTTCATTCTCGGGATCAGCGCATACCATCTTTTCCGTGGCAGCGATGAAGGTGGCTTCTTCAAGCGCTCGTTTCGCTGGGGAGCTGTCGCCGGCACGATCGCGATTGTGCTCGTCATCCTGGTGGGACACAGCCAGGCACAGCACATGATTGAAGCCCAACCGATGAAGATGGCTGCAGCTGAAGCGCTGTGGGATACAGAAGACCCCGCCTCGATGTCGATCTTCACTGTTGGCAACCTGGAGGGCACACGCGAGATCTTCTCCATTCGCATTCCACACCTGCTGAGCCTGCTTGCGTACAACCGCCTTGACGGGGAGGTACGCGGCATCAACGAACTCCAGATCGCCTATGAAGATCAATACGGGCCGGGTGTGTATTACCCGCCCATGGCAGTTAGTTACTGGAGCTTTAGAGCAATGGTGGGCGCCGGCTTTTTGATGCTTGCCCTGGCAGCCTACGCGCTCTACATCGTGCTGCGGGACCGCATTAGCTCTCCCGTTAAATTCCTGCGCTGGCTGCCGATCGCGATCGGGCTTCCCTATCTCGCCAATACGACCGGTTGGGTCTTCACCGAGGTCGCACGTCAACCCTGGATTGTCTTTGGCTTGCAGCGCACAGCAGACGCTGCTTCTCCGAGTGTTTCCTCTGCAGAATTGGTCATTTCGATGGTCGCCTTCACGCTGATCTACGCGCTCTTGATGGCTGTGGCAGTTTACCTGCTTTCAAAATACGCGCGCAAAGGCCCGAGCGACGAACCGATAGTCAACCCGGTATAGGAGGCCCACGATGGATCTGAACATTTTGTGGTTTTGGCTTATTGCGGTGTTGTTTATCGGTTTCTTCTTCCTGGAAGGCTTTGACTACGGCGTCGGTATCCTGCTACCGTTCATCGGCAAAGACGATCAAGAACGCCGTATGATCATCAACACGATCGGACCTTTCTGGGACGGCAACGAGGTTTGGTTGATCACCGCCGGTGGTGCCATGTTCGCTGCCTTTCCAGACTGGTACGCGACGCTCTTCAGCGGCTTTTACCTCGCATTGGTGATCATGTTGCTTGCCCTGATCGGGCGCGGTGTTGCATTCGAGTTCCGCAGCAAAGTTGAATCGGAACGCTGGCGACGCGTCTGGGATTGGGCGATCTTTACCGGAAGCCTGGTGCCTGCACTGCTCTGGGGTGTGGCGATGGCCAATATCTTGCGCGGCGTCCCTATCAATGACGAGATGCAGTACATCGGCGGTTTCTTCAACTTACTGAATCCCTATGCGCTGGTCTCGGGTGTGGCGTCAACCCTCATCTTCACATTGCACGGAGCCTTATTCCTGGATCTCAAAGTGGGCGAACCGATCCACGACCGAGCACATTCAATTGCCCGCAAGCTGTGGCCAGCAGCGATGGTTGCCGGTTTTATCGCCGTGGGTCTGGGCTACTTCTTCACCGACATGTTCGAGCGCCTGGGAGTTAATCCAGGCGTGATTCCGCTTACTGCGGGCGCCGCGATGTTGGCTGCCGGCTGGTTCATACGCGAACGCACACCCGGCTGGGCGTTCGCGATGACCGGTGTCTGCATCGTATTTTCAACTGTCTCGCTCTTTATGGGTCTTTATCCACGCGTGATGGTATCAAGCACCAACCCGGATTGGAGTCTGACGATCTACAACGCAGCCTCCAGCGCATACACGCTACGTACGATGAG
Organism: Anaerolineales bacterium; assembly: GCA_050118075.1. Lineage (GTDB taxonomy): Bacteria > Chloroflexota > Anaerolineae > Anaerolineales > E44-bin32 > E44-bin32. The sequence continues at coordinate 3,727 of JASFLN010000017.1, read as the reverse complement.
TATCGTCGCGGCGATATTTATTCCCATTGTTCTCGTCTACCAGGCGTGGTCCTATTACATCTTCCGGAAACGGATCACACGTGAAAGCGTGCTTGAATATTGAGGCTGCTGGATCTCAATATCCACACCACTCGATTAAACAGGTGAGCGCGTTCGCACCGCGCTCACCCTCTTTTTACCCATGAAGCTCAACCGCACGCTCATCCGTCAAATCAAGCCCGGCCGCTTGTGGATCGCGGCCACAATTTCGCTCTCTGTACTGCAGGCGGGGCTGCTCGTGGCGCAAGCCTATCTGATCAGCAGTGTGATTAACGCCGTCTTCCTGAAGGATCAAGGGCTGGTCATGCTGCGAAGCGAGCTTCTATGGCTTGGCGCCCTTGCCTTCGCCCGGCTCATGCTGAACACCTTAACCCGCGTCAGCAGCGTACGCGCTGCGACGAATGTGAAACTTGAGCTGCGAACGCGCTTAATCCAGCGGCTTCAACACCTGGGCCCCGTCGCGCTGGCTGGTAAACGCAGTGGAGAATTAGTGCATACTGCCCAGGAAGGTATCGAAAGCCTCGACGCATACGTTGGAGAATACCTTCCCCAACTAGCGTTAGCCGCTTTGACACCTATCACAATCCTTGTATTTATCATTCCGCTGGACCTGATTTCCGCGTTGGTTCTGGCGGTCACAGCACCACTGATACCGGTGTTTATGGTGCTCATCGGTGACACCGCAGCGGACATCTCTCGTCGTCAATGGAAATCGCTCGGAGACCTGAGCGCTCGCTTCCTGGATGTGCTCCAAGGTCTCTCAACGCTGAAGCTTTTCGGCCGTAGTAAATCCCAGATCGACAGGCTGCGTGCACTGGGTGAAACCTACCGCCTTGCGACGATGCGCGTGCTCAGGGTCGCGTTTTTGTCGGCGCTCGTGTTGGAACTCGTCGCCACGATCAGCACGGCGATCGTCGCCGTACAGGTTGGTCTGCGCTTGTTGTACGGCCAGCTCGAGTTCCAACAGGCTTTCTTTGTCCTGATCCTTGCCCCTGAATTCTATCTGCCGCTGCGTACACTTGGAGCCAAATTCCACGCCGGTATCTCTGGAGCGGTTGCCCTGGAAAGTATGCTCAGTGTTGGACATCGCCAGCAGGAAGATCTCGAACCCGAGCCTGCTGACTTCCAGAACCAAATCAGCCATCCGGCACGCATCGAGTTTGATCACGTACAGGTACGTTTCCCGCAGCGCGAGGGCTCCGGTCTGACCAGCTTTACGCTCACCTTAGAACCCGGCGCATGCACCGCGTTGATCGGGCCCACCGGCGCTGGCAAATCGACCGTTGCTCATCTCCTGCTGCGCTTCCTCAAACCGGAGCGGGGCCGTATCCTGGTTAATGGCACTCCACTGCATCAGATCCCCCCGGATACCTGGCGACGACACGTCGCCTGGGTTCCACAACATCCATATCTTTTCAACATGAGTGTTTTGGAAAATCTAAGCCTCGCCAACCCTGAAGCGCCATACGAACGTCTGGAGTGGGCTGCACGACAAGCCAGAGCGCACGAATTTATCTGCCAATTGCCCAACGGCTATCAAACAATCATCGGTGAGAACGCTCTTCAGCTAAGTGCTGGTCAAGCGCAGAGGATTGCATTGGCGCGCGCCTTTTTGAAAGCTGCCCCGCTGATCATCCTTGATGAGGCCACCGCCCATCTGGATGTGAAATCTGAGGCTGCAGTAACAGCCAGCATCAAGGATCTCATCACTGGTCGCACCTCGCTGCTCATTGCTCACCGCCTGGACACGATCGTCTTTGCAGATCAAATTACTGTCATGGCCTTGGGTTCTATTCTGGAATCGGGTTCTCACGCCGAACTCATGCTCCAATCGGGCGCCTATAGGCAGCTCCAGGATTTATACCGGGGTGCCTCATGAGCTCCACAGCCCGAAAGCTGTTGACCCTGATCTCACCTTACCTCAGCCGGATGACAGCCTCCGTGGCTCTGGGCTTCCTGACCCTAGCAAGCGGTGTAGGACTCATGTCGGTTTCAGCCTATATTATCGCCCGTGCCGCGCTACAGCCTCCGCTGGTGGAGCTGCAGGTTGCCATCGCTGGTGTTCGAGCGTTTGGTATTGCACGCGGCCTTCTACGCTACCTGGAACGCTTGCTCTCACACGATACTGCCCTGCGAATACTCAACCATCTCCGGGTTTGGATCTACGCGCAGGTCGAGTCCCTACCCACTTCTCGCTACGAATCCTATCGATCGGGCGATCTTCTCGCCCGGCTGATCGCCGATGTAAACACGTTAGAAAATCTCTTCGTGCGTGCCCTCGCTCCAACGGCAGTGTCATGGATAACAGCAGTGGCTATGACGATCTTTATGAGCTTTTACGCGCCGTCATTGGCCATCCTGTTCCTCCTTTTTTACATTGTGGCGATTGCCTTCATCCCCTGGCTTAGCTTTCGATGGAGCGGCCAGGTTGGGAAGAAGCTGGTCGATCACCGCAGCGAGATGTTCAGCACTGTTTTGGACGGACTTCAAGGCAATGCTGAACTGCTGGCATTTCATCAAGCAGACTCTCACTTGCAGAAAATTAGTGCGGCGACCGAAAAATACCACCACCTTCAAATTCAGGCCGCATGGAGATCCGGATTCGCCGACGCACTCTCTTTCTCGCTGGCCCATTTCTCTGTCATCGCGATATTCCTCGTCGCTATCCCTCTCATCCAGGCTGGCAGCCTCACCGGCATCGACCTTGCCGTTTTGGTACTCGCCAATCTCACCTGCTATGAGATTGCATTTACACTTCCCGCTGCGTATCAGGAACTAAATCGTGATCTTACGGCCGGTGATCGCATCTTCGACCTAGTGGCCACAGAAGCAGAAAAGCCACTTTCAAGATCAAGTATTGAAAGTAGGAGTTCCCCACCAAGAATTGAATTTCATGAGGTTTCATTTACTTACCCGAACCGGAACCAGCCAGCTTTAGAAAATGTATCCTTCACCATTGCGCCCGCGGAGCAAATCGCGATCGTCGGACCCAGCGGCAGCGGGAAGACGACATTGACCGAAGTCCTGCTTCAATTTCGACAACCCTATCAGGGGTCTATCCTGATCGACGGCAAGGAGCTGCACTCCATCGACCCCGATGCAGCCCGGCGATTGTTCACTGTCGTACCTCAGAAACCTTATCTTTTCCATGGCACCCTGCGTGAAAATCTGCTTTTGGCTAAACCAACTGCAAGTGATCCCGAGCTGTTCAAAGCTATCGAACAGGCTCAACTCAGAGACTTCATGGAGCGAATTCCAGACGGATTGGAAACCCAGGTTGGGGAACACGGCTATCAGCTTAGTGCAGGTGAGCGCCAGCGGTTCTCGATTGCACGTTCCATCCTCAGACAAGCTCCCGTCCTGATCATGGACGAAGCCTCAACGCACCTGGATGCGGAAACCGAAACTCGTCTGTGGCGCTCACTCTCACCGCGCTTTGAAGCATGTTCTTCACTGACGATCTCTCACCGCCTCACTTCGCTAAAAGGACGTTCACGGATCCTCGTGCTCGACCAAGGCCGCATCATTCAACAAGGCAGCTACGAAGAATTGTCCTCTCATGAAGGTTGGTTCCAACGTGCAGTTCGGTCTGAGCGAGCGCATGCCGTGATCGAGAGCCTCCATGCAGAGATCTAAACCTAAAACCAAGTCACGCTTCACCCGCACACATAGTGGTGATCCTTTGCAA
>JASFLN010000016.1:0-11065 GCA_050118075.1 Anaerolineales bacterium | reverse complement strand
TGTCCGGTTGGATTCCGATCGAGCGCAGTTCACGCACGGAGTGTTGAGTGGGTTTTGTCTTGAGTTCTGATGTAGCACCGATATAAGGCAGCCAAGTTGCGTGGATATAGACTGAGTTTTCCCTGCCGACGTCCGAACGCATTTGCCGCAGCGCTTCGAGGAAGGGCAGTGACTCGATGTCGCCGACTGTGCCCCCCACCTCGACGATCACAATTTCGGCCTGGGTCGATTCGGGCACGATCGTGATCCGGCGCTTGATCTCGTTCGTAATGTGCGGAATGACCTGGATCGTGCCGCCCAGAAAATCGCCGCGCCGCTCGCGGGCGATGACTTCCGAGTAAATCTGGCCAGTCGTCACATTACAGACTGAACTAAGGCTCGTATCGATGAAGCGTTCGTAGTGGCCGAGATCAAGATCCGTTTCCGCACCATCGTCCAGAACGAAGACTTCTCCATGCTGATAAGGGCTCATCGTCCCGGGATCGACATTGATGTAGGGGTCAAGTTTCTGGATGGACACCCTGAAACCGCGCTCTTTGAGCAGCTTGCCTAACGCAGCCGCAGTCACACCCTTACCGACCGAGCTGAGCACTCCACCGGTCAGAAAAATATATTTCTCCATCACCCCACCTCCTACCAGCAGCTCATTATTAAAAGCGCAGTGGGGAGGGCATCACCAGGGCTGCCCTCCCCACTGAACTCCAAAGGTAAGTTCGCGGATTGTCGATATTTACCATCTCTCACAAGAGCGGCTCCAGTTCGGTGACAGCCCGCCTCATCTCCAAAAAAACAAGCCCTAATTTAGCTTGTTTACGGGCGAGTACGGTAAGCACCGCGTCCGTCCCGATGGCCGTGAGCAGCACGTAACCACCATCGCCATGAATATAGACCTCATCCAGGTAGCCGCGCCCCAACTCACCTGCAATGCGTTCTCCGAGACTTAACATTGCAGCCGACATCGCCGCAACGCGGTCCTCCTCAACATCCGTTGGCAGCGCCGCTGCGATTGTCAATCCATCCACACTTACGACCGCCGAAGCCTCGACATCGGGTGTGTTCGCTTGTAGATCTCTCAGACGGCTGACCATCTCATCGTGTGTAGATCGGTCCATGTAAAGCTCCAACTGCTGGATAATTTCGGAAGTCTATCATATGCAAAAATCACGGGCAAGCAGGCGCACTCAAAACAAGATTGGGATTTAATCTAGATCCTTTCAACTGCCATCCAACCCCGGCAGGAGACGGACAATCAGCTTGCTGGCTTCGAGGTCAACCGTCAGGATGACATCCGCGATGGCAGGGAGCAGCAGCTCTTCACCTGAATCGCTGTGGACGATATATACATCGTTGGCACCCGTTTCAATGATGTCAACAACCTTACCCAGCAGCTGACCATCTTCCTTTTGAACCTTCAAACCCAGGATCTGCCAGTAGTAGTATTCATGGTCGTCCAGAGGCTCGCTTTCTTCATAGCTGAGCCTGACCTCCAGATCCCGGTACAGGTCCGCTTCGTTTCGATCCTCGATTCCGTCCAATGTCATCAGGAAGCGTTTACGATGGGGTCGGATATTTTCAATGATGTAGGCGTGCTCACTCTCGCCAAGAAAGACGACCGACCCAGGTTGCAGTGAATCAATTACGCGTGAAACGGGCTCAACCACCAATGAGCCGCGCACACCATGCGGGCGTACAACACGCCCGACAACCAGATGTTCAGGTGGCTGCCGGGCGTTTTGATCTTGTTCTTGTGATGATCTATGGGCACTCATGCCGCTCTACACAATGTCCAGTGAAGCTCTCTTCCCTTCACGGATCGCGGCCACTCTCAAGAGTGTGCGCATCGCGTTGGCGACCCGCCCCTTTCGGCCGATCACTCTGCCCATGTCCTCTTCTGCGACGGAAAGTTCAAGCTGGACATTGCGTCCCTGCTCTTCCTCGTGGACCCATACTTCGGTGGGGTCATCCACGATCGATTTTGCGATGAATTCAATCAGTGACTTCATAACGCCTTCACTTCCCTGGGCTTAATATTTTTTGCTAAAGCCGGCCAATCGAAGTGCCTATTCCTGCTCTTCTTCCTCGTCCGATTCTGGCTCTTCAGCTTCTTTGGTTTCTTCGGCATCAGATTCGGCTTCTGACTCGTCTTCGGACACCTCTTCAGCCTCGCGTTGCTCTTCTTCTTCCGCTTCCGCTTCGGTTTCCTCTTCAGGTGGTTCTTCTGCTTGTTCCGCCTGTTCCGAATCCGCCTCTTGCTCGGCTTCCGCTTCGTCCTCAGCTACCTGTTCGCCTTCAGCCTCTTCTTCAGGTTCGGCTTCTTCGGCTTCTGTCTCTTCTACAGGTTCAGCTTCTACTGCTTCAGCTGGCTCTTCAGATTCTGCTTCAGCCTCCGCCTCTTCTTCCTTTCGGCGGGCTTTGCTCTTCTTCTTACGCTTGCCGATCAAGTCATCGCGCCGGGTGCGAGGATCGACCTCCTGGCGCGCTTCTTCGGCTTCTTTGAGCAGATCTTCGAGTTCTTCACCGGCCTTATAACGCTCCCAGCGATCCCAGGTCCCCTGCGCGCGCAGCGCGCTGACAACGGCATTGCTCGGTTGTGCGCCATTCTTCAACCAGTGAAACAGGCGTGCCTCATCGACGACAACCGTCGATGGTTCTGTTCTTGGATTGTAGTGGCCTAGAATTTCCAGGAAGCGTCCGTCACGGGGAGCTTCTTTCTCCGCTGCAACAATACGAAAACTAGCCTGGTTTCGGGATCCAACCCGACGTAATCTTATGCGAACCATGTTTCTTCCCTCTTTTTCTTAGTTTGTTATTACGACCTGACATCCATCCGTTTTGAGGGATCGCCTTGGAAGGAAGGCGGGCAACGAATGGATTGGACAGATCTTCATTTTACCGCGACCATTGGCCTAGACTGGGCAGGCCGCGCTTTCCAATTTGCTTGAATAACTTCCGCATCTGACGGTATTGACGCAGAAGTTGGTTGACTTCTTGTACGCTCGTTCCGGAGCCAGAGGCGATACGGCGTTTGCGACTGGCGTTGAGCAGGTCAGGTTTTCTTCGCTCCGCTGGAGTCATCGAGCTCAGGATCGCCTGTGTGTAGCGCATCCGCTGCTCGGCTTCCTGACGGTCGACGTCCATTTGTCCGCCGGTCAAACCTGCTGGCAGCATCTCGATGATCTTGCCGATAGGCCCCATACTGCGCATCATCTTAAGCTGTTCGGCAAAATCCTCCAGTGTAAACTCGCCGGCCAGCATCCTCTCAGCCTGCTTCTCCGCCTGCTCCACCTCCACGACATCCTGGGCTTTCTCGATGATCGTCATGACATCGCCCATACCCATGATACGGGAAGCCAGTCGATCGGGCTCAAAGCGCTGGAGCGCATCCTGGCTCTCACCAACACCGATATACTTGATCGGCACGCCGGTGATCGTGCGCATCGAGATCGCCGCTCCCCCACGCGCGTCGCCATCCATCTTGGTTAAGATCAAGCCCGTCAGATTAAGCCGATCGTCGAATCCCTTTGCGATCTGGACGGCTTCCTGACCGGTCATCGCGTCCGCGACGAGCAAGATTTCGCTCGTCGTCACAGCCTGCTGGATACGCTGAAGCTCGTCCATCATGGCTTCGTCGATTTGTAAACGACCAGCTGTATCGACGATCGCAACTGAGGCACCTGCTTTTCCAGCCCGTTCAACCCCCTGCTTTACCAGCTCAGGCGGGTCAAGTTCAGTATTGGAAAAAACCTGCACCCCGACATCCTCACCGAGGATCTGGAGCTGCTCAATCGCTGCCGGGCGGTAAGGATCGGCTGCGATCAGCCATGCCCGTTCGCCATTCTTCATAAGCTGGCGAGCTAATTTGGCAGCTGTGGTCGTCTTTCCCGAACCCTGCAAACCGACCAATAAAACCACGCGTGGTTTCGTACCTTTGAGTTCAAGACCCGCTGGTTCACCCAGGGTCGCTACGAGCTCTTGATGCAGGATTTGAATGACCTGTTGAGCAGGATTTAAAGATTTCGAAACCTCGGCGCTGAGTGCTTGCTCTTTAACCTTTGCGAGCAAATTTTTAACAACCTGGTAATGTACATCCGCCTCGAGAAGTGCCATACGGATCTCGCGCATGGCAGCATCGATATCCTCTGGTCTTAGTGTTCCGTGGCGTCTAAGGCTACGAAACACCTCCTGCAGCCGGTTTGTCAGCGTTTCAAACACAGAATGTTAAACCCTCAAACACGCAAGCCGCCGATCGGGCCTCAATCGGGCGACGATCGGCCGGCGAACCTACGCCGTATTCGGCCAATACGCATCGAGCATTGTAGCCTGCCGGATTATGGCGGTCAAGGGCTTAGCTGCTCTGCTGCGCGGAGGATCTCCATCCCAATTCTCTCTGCCCTATAGGAGGGAGCACCTTCAAGCACTACGACAACGGTCCACAGCTTCTCATCCTGCTGCAGTGCTCCTAAATACCAGCCGATTAATTGGCCCTGAGATCCACTTAATGCCTCGGCACGCAAACTGTAAAGTTGCTCCGTCCCGGCTGAGTAGATCCTGCGCAGCGTTTCCACAACGGCTTTGGATAAGCTCGCAACTCGGTAGCCTTGCGCCTCTTGCAACACCCAATTATCGGCTTCACCCTCAACGGCCAGCAGGAGATGGAGGGGAGCCGTATCCTGCTCGGCGAATAGTCCCGCGAGTGCACGTGTCATTTGAAGTGGTGATACCCGCAGTTCTCCCTGCCCGATCACCAGCTGCCCGAGCTCCACATCGGAGGGCTCTACTTCAAGCTCAACCACACCTGCCGTCTCAAGTTCGACCTCAACTTCTTCCGTAAAACCAAAAATCTCGATCGCGGTTTGAGCGGAATCCCAGCCGGCTTCGACAAACATCTTCTGCAGGGGACCCGGGCAGGAATACCGAAGCGCACTTTCCAGCGTGTTTGCGACCACCTCCGGTGGTGCAAGTGCACAGGTGATCGCCTGGCCATTGACATCGACCGTAGAGGAAAGGCCACTCACACGATCATGAGGGGAAACGATCCCCTGCGCCACTGACTGAGAAAAGAGATAAGGAGCCATCGATAATCCGGGTTGATAGAGCCCCTGAGTGGCCCGGTTGAGCAGCGGTGCGCGCCCATCCTGGATAAAATCGCCCCATGCTTCATCAATTTGATTAGGATTGTAGGATGGTTGTGATGCGACGACGTACAAATCACCCGATCCAGCCTCCAGCAAGACTGCCGCGCCAGCTTGATCGTGCAACAGATTCATTGCCAGCGATTGCAGCTCGATATCGACAGTGAGCGCTATGTCCTGTCCGGCAGGTGGATGCCCTGTAATTAACCGGTTCCAGGTATTATCAAAGTACGTACCTCGCTTGAGACCACGTAAAACGTCATCCATCGAACTTTCAATACCGGATTGACCGTAGATCGCCGAATCAAAACCGATTAGAGGTGCAGCTGATGGATACGGGTACCTACGCTCATACTCACCCGGACGACCGATGGACTCAGCCAGGATGACTCCATTACGGTCCACAACCTGACCCCTCTCAACAAACCTGCTATCCAATGCCCGGCGTGGATTGTCAGTGCGTGCAACGATCGTCGGTGCGCGGTAGATCGTCCACCACGCGGCAATGAAAGCCAAAGATAACCAGGCCAGCGCGAAACCAGATTGGATCGTTTCAAATGTGCACAGCCTGCGTCTCTCATCCCCGGTTGAGTGGGACAGTAACAGCAGAATTGCGAGCGAAGCGAAGCTTGTGAGCAGAGAGGAACCACCATAAGACACAAAGGGAAGCGTAATCCCAACAAGCGGGAGTGCCCGCATTACACCACCAATAATGAATATGGCCTGCAATCCAATCGCGATCGTCAGCCCAGCACTTAGAAATCGGGCGAACATATCCGAGTGGCTTAAGCCGATCTTTAAGCCCCTGCTGATAAGCACTGCAAAAAGTGTCAGTATCGCTATGCCACCCAAAAGACCAAACTCTTCGGCGATGGCTGTAAATATAAAGTCCGTATGACTGGCGGGTACAAAACCTGGTGAACCCAGCCCCGGACCACGACCGACGATCCCACCCGAAGCAATGGATATTAAGGATTGCACAATCTGGTAGGATGCTCCCGATGGATCTAACCAGGGATTTATCCAAGCCTGTATTCGCACCTGGACGACATCGAACAGAAAATAGCTCAAAGCTCCACCAGCGATAGCAACGACAGCACTTGCCATCAAGACCTGCCAGGCGCCCGTGGCCAGATAAAGGAGCGACGCCAACAAAGCGAGGAAAATCATGCCGGTTCCAAGATCGCGTTGAACGACGAGCAGCAAGACGGAAACACCCCAAACCAGGATCAACGGAAGATAGTCTTTCCAAGGGAGTCTGGTTGTTGATCCGCCGTCGAGCCTGAGACGTTCCCCAAGATAGGAAGCCAGAAACGCCACCAGGAAAAAGCGTAGCGGTTCAGAGGGCTGGAAATATACCCCGCAGCATCCTAGCCACAGGCGGGGTTCTCCGCCCAATGGGTTAGTTCCCAAGATTAAGGTCAGGCTAAGCAGTGTGAGCGCGACAGCCATCCACAAATAGCGGTACCCACGCAGCCAACTCAAGCGAGGATCAAGTCGGTAGAAGCCGAGCACGAGCAGACACGCGAGACTGAACCAGAGCGTCTGCCGCAATCCGAAGGCTGGATTCAGCCTCCAAATCATCAACATTCCCCAACCGCTTAAGAGCAATGCAATCGGCAGGATAAACGGGTCTCGATCAGGAATAGTCCGATTCGCTTCTCGGTGCAGCAACCATGCCCCTGCAGCCCATACAGGCAGCACCAGCAAATGCCTTAACCTGCTCGGAAACGACGTCCAATCTTGTACCCGAGCAGAAGCCGATAAAGTGAGGCCGGCCCCTACCAAACATAGAAAAATAAACGCGAGGCTTAAAAGCGCCGCCTCGCGTCGTTGGTTATTATGCTCCGTATCAGTTGATAAAACGTTCCACAAGGAGTGAAAGCCTCTCCATTTCCGAAGCCGAGACATTTTCGAGTGAGGTTGCAAATGAGTCTTCAAGCGCACTTTGACAGGCACATTCCCAATCATCGGGCATATGTCTGATGAGCTCTTTTAGTGCATCCTGTGCCAGCCGGGTGTTCTGCTTAACGATCTGAAACACCATCCCCGCCGACACGGGTTCCTCGGTCTGGTGCCAGACATCGTAATCGGTAATATGCGCCATTACGGCGTAGCACAGCTCGGCTTCACGCGCCAGAAACGCCTCTGGTGAGGTGGTCATACCGATAATCGACATCCCCCATGCCCTAAAAGTATTCGATTCCGCGCGCGTTGAGAACCTGGGTCCCTCGATAGTGATGTACGCACCGCTGCGATGGACCGTCCCATCTGCTGCTTCTACACTATCCGCGAGCAGCTTGGATAATTCAGGACAAAACGGATCAGCGACACCCACATGAGCGACCAGCCCGTGATCAAAAAACGTGCTGTGGCGTTGTTTGGTGTTGTCGAATAGTTGGTTGGGTACGACGATCTCGCCCGGTTTAAAATCCTCGCGAAGCGACCCACAAGCACTGACCGACACCACGCGGTGGACGCCCAAAGCTTTTAATGCATAAATGTTAGCCCGATAAGGCACATGGGTTGGTGGAAGAGAGTGATGGATACCATGACGGGCAAGAAATGCAACCCGCGCACCTTCCAGGTCGCCGATGATTATGGGTGAACTGGGATCACCAAATGGTGTTCTTTGGTGCCGTTCTTCGATATTTTCAAGACCTTCAATTGCGTACAACCCTGAGCCACCGATGACACCCAACACCGGTTTGTCCTCCATGCTGCCTCGCTTTCTAACTTTCCACCCATCTCGTGTTAGAGAATTATTCCACAGAGGTTGGAGAAACAGAAGTCAATTACAGATCATTATTCTCCTGGTCAAACATTTCTTTTGAGCTCATGTCTGAGCCTGCACCTTCGACATCTAATTTGGAGACGACCGTGCCAAACGTGATCTCATCTCCATGTGTGACTGCTAAAGGCTGCTCGATCGGAATCCCATTAACGCGGGTGCCATTTCGAGAACCGAGGTCCTCCAGCCACCACTGCCAACCCGATAGGTAGGTAAGTCTGGCATGGTGAGCTGACACGACTTCATCCTGCACCACAATCGTGTTATCCGCGGCGCGCCCGATCAGGTTGATGTTGCTCAATGGGTAAAAATCACCCTCGGATGATTGGCTTTCTACAAGAAGCCGTGCTCGGGGGATGGAAGCCGATTGTGTTGATTGCTGTCGTAAATCCTGCCGTAAGACGATCAGGACAAAAGTCAAGAACCCAAAGAGCGCCACACCCATCAAGATGCGCAGAATGAGAAGCAGCAGACCGGGGCTCATCTCTCTTCTTCTTCTTCGTCGTCTTCGTTTCGATCGATAATATGTGTTTTCTGATCCCCGGCTGGTCGAGGTGGAAACGGCGGGGCATAGACAGGGGTTTCGTCCGGCGGTCCACCCGGATCTTCCCCGTAGACCAGGCGTGTGTCGGCTAATGCAATCACATCTCCCGGCTGTAGGATATGATGGTTGACCGCCCTTCCGTTAACGAGAGTTCCAGCGGAAGAATTCAGATCGAAGATTTCAAATCGCCCTGCCCTGATTCGAATTTGAGCGTGAGTCCTGGAAATGCGTTGATCTTCGATTATCAAATGATTATCGAGCCTTCGACCTATGTTTATGACCGGACGGCTCAATGGAAAATGACGATCCCCATCAACAATTAAGTAGGCACCACGCGGGATGGCTTGCTCTTCATTCGCTGCATTGCGCTCCATAGCTTTAGTGAACGCAAGCGGGCTTGTGCTGTGCCACGCCACGACCCGGATCGTTTGCTTTGTTTGAGTGGGATCGGATGCGATGGTCACAACCGGTTCCCGAAAAACCATATAGTCGCAATCCCTGGCGACCTTGAGCAGCTCTGCAGATAACACCTCATGTAAGTCAGGCGCGGATTGCAGCAGTTCGCTTGCATCGGAGGGATGAAGTGTAAGCGCATAACGATCAGGCGCAAAGGGCTTTCCATCCTCCGTATATCTCACCCCGTCACCAAGCGCACGTGCAAGCTGAGCGACTGCCTGAGACGGTGATAAAGATGCCCCGGTTAGGCGCGACAACGCGCCTTCCACAAAGTTTTCGATACTGCGCTCAATTTTATCGATCGGTGAACTGCTCATAGAGTTTTGTATATTGGATTGAAGATACTTACTTTTGAATCGAATGGCAGACTATTCGTCCACATCATCGGGATTATCCAGCGCCTTCTTAATCTGTTCCAAATTCAGATCCAGTGGGGTCACCTGATCACGCCGATCAGGACTTACCTCGGGTTCGTATGGAGGTGTGACCTCGGGCGGACCACCGGTATCTTCGCCATAGATCAGATCGACGCTCGCGACGCTGATGACATCGCCTGGATGGAGGAAATGTTCGTTGACTTCCCTGCCATTGACCCGTGTACCCGCTGTGGAACCGAGATCTTCCAAGAGATAACGATGGTTCTTGGCGATCAATTGGAAGTGCTGACGTGAAACGTGAGGGTCATCAAGAACGAGATCGTTGTCAAGCTTACGCCCTATTCGGACAAGAGGCTGCTTGAGCTCAAAGTGTTGACGTCCTTCTACAACCAGGAACGCTCCGCTGGGAGGACTCTGTGTGTCACGTTCTTCGTGAGCACTCATTTCCTCAGCCAATGCGAGCGGGTTGCTGCTGTGCCAACCGATTACTCGGAGTTCATCCTCTCCAAGCGTGGGGTCGGTTGCAAGGGTGATGTGCGGTTTAGTGATAATTTCGTATGTGAACGCAGTCAGGACGTCGATCAAAACCTCGCCGATCCGCTCCTGCAGACTTGCAGCGATGGATTTGATCATGGCTAAGCGCTGCGGGTTTATTGAGACAGTATATTGGTCTGGAGCATACGCCTTTCCCGATGGCGCTAGCCGTGTTCCACCAACAATCTCCCTGGCAAATTGAGCCGAAAGTTCAGAACCCGAAAACCAACCCGTCTGGAGATCTCGTGCCGCAGTTTGAAGTGGTCGATCCAATGCCTTCTGGATCTGAGTTGTCCGCTGATTCATTTCAACGATTATACCGTCATGCAATTAGATGGTGTAAGGTCTTTTCGTACTATACTAAAATCATGCGCGAAGAACCCTTCGAAGAGATCGAGCATACCGCTGATTGGGCGCTTATTGTTCGGGGTCCGTCGCTCAACTCCCTATTTGAACATGCTGCCCAGGGTATGTTTTCACTGCTTGCTCCACGTTTTGATGATGAAGCTGGACGAGAAAGATCACTTGAGCTTGACGAAATCGACCTGGAAACACTGCTCGTCAGCTGGCTTGAAGAATTGCTTTATCAGATCGAAAGCGAAGGTATGGGTGCAGCAGATTTTCGCGTCGAGATTCTCGATAGCTCGCTGGAAGCAACCTTCACTGCGCTCCCGATTCAGTCCATAAAGAAGGACATCAAAGCCGTCACCTATAATGAACTTGAGATCGTTCATGACGCCGGAGGGTTTCGAACAACGATCGTATTTGACGTATAAGTACGAAAGGTGGTCGCCATGGTTAAAAAATCAGATCTCAAGCGTATCGATGCATACCTTTGGGAGATCCCGACTTCATTCCGTGAAGATATGCGTGTTCCGGTACAAATTTTTGCCAGTGACGAATTGATTGATCAGGCACTCGACGACAAATCCATGCAGCAAGCCGTAAACACAGCCACCTTGCCCGGTTTAGTTGAAAAAGTGGTTGTCATGCCAGATGTACACCAGGGCTACGGATTCCCCATCGGTGGTGTCGCCGCCTCACGTTACCCGGAAGGCATCATCTCACCAGGTGCCATTGGATACGATATCAACTGCGGTGTGCGTTTGCTCTCCAGCCGAATAAGGCTTCAAGAGGCTCGCCCATGGATGGATGATCTGGCCTCCGCACTTTATGCGAACTGCCCCAGCGGAGTTGGCGTTGGAGGAAGCGTGCGTCTCAACGTCAAACA
>JASFLN010000015.1:0-11138 GCA_050118075.1 Anaerolineales bacterium | reverse complement strand
GTTCAGTGAAGCGACGATGCTGCCCAAGCCCCAGATAAACACAGCAGACACTGCCACCACAATGACGCCTGAAAGGACCCATTCTGTGATCGATCTGTGCCTCAAAGAACCTGGCTTCGACGACGGCTGCATACCCGGCTGAGAGCGACTAAGCCGCAGTCTAGGCTTGCGTTTCCCGCCGGACGAAGCCTCATAACTTTCCAGTATGTCTTCCGGTTCCAAACCCAAAAAATCGGCGTAATTTCTTAAAAAACCGCGCAGCTGAACCTCCGACGGAAGCGTGTCGAATTCTCCCGCCTCCAGCGCTTCAAGGCGGTTTGTGCGGATACGCGTTGAGCGCTCGACTTCTTCGAGCGTGAGGCCTAGGCGCTCGCGTCGGTTTTTCAGTGTACGACCGATCTCTTCCATAGTTTGGATCTAGAAATGCAAAACCACCGGCGAATACGCTGGCGCGCTGTGCCGGTGGTTGCGTTGATTAAAATTAAACTTCGTCTTCGGATTCAAGCTCGGCTGCTTCTTCGGCTTCCGCGGTCACTTCAACTGCTGCTTCGACCGCCTCCACTTCAGCCACTTCCTCTTCTTCTGCAAGTTCTTCCTGCAGGTCAACGAATTGGCCGGCGCCTTCTGCTTCGACCGCTTCTTCTTCCTCGATCACGTATGCCGATTCTGGTGGTTCACCTTCACGGTGCACCAGGACGGTGATCTCGGGGACCAGGTCAATGGTCAGGCGGATCGGGATCGTGTGAACCCCTAAAGTCTTCAATGGCTGCGAATCGATGTCGCGGCGCTCGACTTCTGCTCCGGTCTCTTCTTCGATCAAGTCAGCGATCATCGCATTGGTGATCGAGCCATAGAGCTTTCCCGTCTCTCCAGCTTTGACCTCAAAAGATAGAGTGAGCCCTTCCAGGCGTTCGGCGATCGCGCTCAATTCTTGATTGAGGCGGGCGCGCTCCGCTTCAGCATGTTTCATGATGCGTTCGGCTTGCTTTAAGGCGCCTTCGGTGGCCTTCGTTGCAAGCCCCTGAGGGATGAGATAGTTGCGGCCATAGCCTGCCGCGACCTTCTTAACCTCTCCCGCTCGACCAAGTTTGTAAACATCCTTCAACAATAATACTTTCATCGTGCTCCAAGCCCTTTCTGCAAGATTAGAGCGCCCATTAAGGCGCTCGGGACGAAGGGTACAACGTCCAAGTGTTTTGCATTCTACCAGAGGGGTTAACATCGGTAAAGGTAGCCAGACACACTCTGCCATGGGCAATGGGTAGCTCGAACTCACCTCATTTCCCACTCCCTGCCTGCCCTAACCTAACCCCTACATTATTTCTCCATCACAATCGCATCCTCGCCATTGTGATAATACTTCGGCCAGAGATCAATCTGCATATATCCTTCGCACTTATACAGCTGCAACGCCGCCTCGTTCGAGCGACGCAAGCTCAGGCGCACCCGCGCCGTGTCCAACTCGCGCTCACAAGCCCGTAAAAGACGTGTTCCGAAACCTTTTCGCCGGTAGTTTGGGTGCACTGCAATGCTAGCGATCCATCCAAGATTCCGGCTGCGTCGACGATCCCCCACCACGAACCCAACCAATTCATCACCCATTTCGATGACCAAACGGACCGTCTCTGGGAATACCAAAGCGGCAAATACATCGATCCACGGCCAGGCATCCGACCCAAAGCACAACTTCTCCAAGCGCTTCAGCTTGAAGAAGTCGTGCAATCGAGCCTCGCGTAAGATCGGCTCTGGAGAAGTCTCAGTCGTAATGCGTTCTGCGATTAGGATTCACCTTTCGTGAAATTCTCTAACAAGCTTGTGAATTCCATCGGAAAGATGTATTTCGTCGAAGGGCTCGTGCCCATCTCTTTAAGCGTATCAAAATACTGGAGCGTCATCGTCTTCTGATCGATGGTCTGGGCGACCCCGTAGATCTTTTCCAAGGCCGAAGAAAAACCTTCTGCGCGCAGCAGTTGAGCCTCACGTTCACCCTCCGCTACGAGGATGTTTGCTTGCTTCTCGCCTTCTGCCTTAAGGATCGCAGCCTGTTTCTCGCCTTCGGCGACATTGATCGCCGCTTCGCGCTGGCCCGTAGATTCCGTAACCACTGCACGGCGTACACGCTCAGCGGTCATCTGACGGTTCATCGCCTCCTGGACTTCCTTGGGGGGGATGATCTCACGAATTTCCACATTCGTGACTTTTACACCCCAGCGCTCCGTGACCTCGTCCAGTTTTACACGCAGCGTCTGATTGATGTGATCACGCTGCGAGAGCACATCATCCAACGCGATCGCGCCGATGACTGAACGCAGTGTCGTCGTGGCCATGCCCTGTGCAGCTACTTCGAAATTTCCTACCTGGATCACGCTCTGCATTGCGTCCACAACCTTGTAATACCAGATGAAGTCGATCGCGATCGGCGCGTTGTCCAGAGTAATAGAAGTCTGGTGCGGGATCTCACGCACCTGCTCACGTAAGTCGACTTTCACTCCGCGCTCGACAAACGGGATCAGGATCACCAGCCCCGGGCCTCTTTCACCCACACAGCGGCCTAACCGGAAGACGACCAGTCGCTCATATTCCTGGATGATGCGGATGGCAGTCGCCAGGAACGCGATCGCGACCAAGCCAACCGCGCCGACGAGACATGCGATAAATGTGGTGCCTTGCATGACGAATTCCTCCTTTAATCAGGATCGATTTTCGAAAGCTGTTTCGTCAACCGGTTCAACGATCAACAACAGCCCTTCACGGTCGAGAACTTTTACCTTTTCGCCAGGTTCAAGGACCTTTTCGGACCTGGCTGTCCATAACTCGCCAGCGACGTAAATAGAACCCGTCGGATCAAGCGCCGTACGGACTTCACCAATCTCTCCCAAGACATTGGACGGATCTAGACTCGGATGTTCTCTCTGCGCTTGTATAGAACTGCGCACAGCGATCCAGAAATACCCCAGAGTAAACAACGAAACTACCAGCGCGAGCAGGGGGTTTACGGCCGGTCCCTCTCCAGGGGTATGAAACAGGAAGACGGAACCCAGGCTCAATGCCAACGCAGATAAAAAGAGCCAGATCTCGAATTTATTAAGACGCAGTGAGAGCACGAAGAAGACAACGCCCACGGCGAGAATAACCAGCGCCCACCAGTTAAAGGCCAGCACCATTGTCCCCGCACCGGCGCCTGTAAGCGCAACCAGCGCCAGCAGTTCAAGGATCCCTGTACCCGGGCTCAATACGGCCAGCGCCGCAAGCCAGATCCCCGCCACAAGCAGCAGATAGAGCAAATTTGGAAAGAGCGCACTTTCTAGAAAGGCAGTCATTGTTTCTGCTCCCATGATTCACAATTAGCTTAGGGGACGGCTGGGAAAATCACTGCCCAATAACAGACAATTAGCAGACATCACGACCCAGGATCACGACCTCAAAGACGAAGAGGGTGTTTCAGATTTCACACGTCCTTTTGGTACATCCGGTAGGTCTTATAAACCTCCCCCCCAAGCATGCGAATCGCCCGGTTCATCATATCATTCGATTCGAGAATCCAGCTCATTTCTGCGTACTTAAAACCTTTAGGGATCGCGTTTTTTGCGGTCTCCATGTACATCAACGCGTCCACGCCTGAGCCCCTGTATTCAGGCAGCACTCCTAAAGCGAAGACTCGAATCCAATCCACCTGGCCACGCACTTTCCAATGCCAGAGCAGCTTCAGCATCGTGATGAACTCCGGTGTTCCCGGTTTGGGGTAAGCTTTGCGCAGCGGCTGATTCAAGTCGGGCAGTGAAATAGAAGCCCCGACAAGCTTCCCTTCCGATTCAACGATAATGACCAGCTCTGGATCGATGATCATCTTCAGCTGCTTTGCGAGCTGATCGATTTCAGCGTCTGTCAACGGGACGAAACCCCAATTCTTCTCCCATGACGAATTGTATACTTCTTTGAAAGCCCGCACGTCCTCATCAAAGTGCTTCATATCCAGCGTACGAACGGTGAGATTTCGGCGCTTACGGATTTTCTCTACCACACGGAGCAGTTTCGGAGGGGTGTTAGCAGCAAAATCAGCCACAGGTATGGAATACGCCCACAAATCCATCGCCTTTTCATACCCATTCGACTCGAGATAGTCTTGATAGCGAGGCGGGTTATAGGTCATCAGGATGCGCGGTCGATCATCGAACCCATCGATAAGCAAGCCCAGCTCATCATTGCTGGAAAACTGAGCCGGTCCGGTGATGGCTTTGTGTCCAGCCGCCTTCACCCAACGCTCTGCAGTCTCTAATAGGGCTCGCGCTGCTTCCGGATCCTCGAGCACCTCAAAGAATCCAAAAAAGCCCAAGTTTGTTCCCTGAAAGGTATTGTAATTTTCGTTCGAAACTGCAGCGATGGTCCCCACCACCTGCTCACCCCGCAGCGCCAGAAAGTAGGCTGCCGAGGCATGCTCAAAGAAGGGATTGTGCTCCGTAGATAGGAACTCCTTTCGCTCAGAAATGAGCGGTGGTACCCAGTAAGGATCATCTTTGTACACCGTCCAGGGAAAATGAATAAAAGCCTCCAGATCTGCTTGCGACTCTACCTTTTGGACCCTTAATTCCGTCATGCGTGCCTCCTCTTGTGCAATCCTGGATTATACAATCGTGTAAAACGATGACGATAGAGATATCGCGGCTTCTTCAAGCCATCCACCAACGGCTGCTGCATGGATCGGTTTCATCAAGTGCATCAATTTGTGGAGCGTTTTTGCTCAGTGGTATGATTGCCATCGACACTTGGAGAAAGCCTATCAACTACCCATTGTCATTAACCCTATCGGCTCTGGCTGGTTGCTTATGGATCATCTTCTCAGAAAGAGAAGAACGGCAGCGCCAGAGGATTGAGGCTGAGGATCAGCATCTGCCGGATCCTTTTTTTGCCGGCGTCACTGCGTTTGTGTTTGCGCTCCTCGCCGCACGCGCGGGTTACGTCGTCCTTCATATGAGCTATTTTCAGCTCCATCCGTTGGAGGCTGTTTTTTTCTGGGAAGGCGGTCTGTCAGGTGTGGCCGGTGGAGCGGGAGCACTTATCGGCCTGGGAGCATACACGCTACGCAGTCGAGGAAATTTCTGGCAACTTGGAGATGCGCTCGCGGTCCCAATCCAATTCGTCTTGCTCGGCTCATGGGCTGGATGTTGGTTTGAAGGCTGCGCTTACGGAAGCCCAACCGATCTTGACGTATTCCTGATCGGCACGGATCCCTATGACCTATACGTACAGCGTTGGCCTACCCAAGGCACCGGCGTGATCCTTAGCGTCGTTTCGTTTATCTCCCTGACATGGCTGGGTGAGGAAAAGACGCCCACCGGCCTGCGCTTCGCATTGAGCTTGACCACCGGTGCTTTCAGCGCCGCTTTCATAGGACTTTACCGGTCGGATCCCGTGCTGCTGCTCGGACCCGCTCGCCTGGACACTTGGGGGTATGCTGTGCTCGCCATCGCCGGAATGCTTATGATGAGCACCCGCTTGTACACCGCTCAGAAGACGTAGGAGCAAAGATGACCAAAGTAAAGCTCGCCCTGGCACAGATTAACACCGTGCTCGGTGACGTCGACGCCAATCTGGAGAAACATCTTGATTTTATTGATCGTGCAAAAGAACAACAAGCGGACCTGCTCATCTTCCCAGAACTCTCCCTCACCGGCTATGTGCTCCAGGATCTAGCCCCAGGTGTGGCTCGACAACCCGTCAAAGATGATCCTGCATTCGGTCCATTGCTCAAAGTCAGTCAAGACCTGGACCTCGTCGTTGGCTTTGTCGAGGCCGATCGCAGGCATCGCTTTTACATCGCGGCTGCCTACCTCTCCGCAGGTGAGGTCCTTCACATCCATCGTAAGGTTTATCTGCCCACTTACGGTCTATTCGATGAAGGTCGTTTCTTCGCCTGGGGAGACCAGGTCAGGGCATTTGAAACACGCTTTGGCCGCTTTGGGCTTTTAATTTGCGAGGATTTCTGGCACGCTTCGCCACCTTATTTGCTTTGGTTGGATGGTGCTGAGGTGCTGCTGCTCATCTCCGCTTCGCCTGGCCGTGGTATTAACGCCGGTCCCGCTCTCGAGTCAGCGCAGTGGGTAGAGCGCATCAACCAGGCCTATGCCA
This sequence comes from Anaerolineales bacterium, assembly GCA_050118075.1. GTDB lineage: Bacteria > Chloroflexota > Anaerolineae > Anaerolineales > E44-bin32 > E44-bin32. Next base: position 5,012 of record JASFLN010000015.1, on the reverse strand, counting down.
GCCTTTTCACGAGTTTTGTTGTGCACACAAATCGGGTAGGCTTTGAAGATGGACTACACTTCTGGGGTGGCGCAACGGCATTTGACCCTGACGGAAAACGCCTGGCACAAGGGCCTTATGGCCAAGAAGCGCTGACTTTCGTTGAGCTGGATTTAGCTCAGCTTCACCGAACACGCGCCAGGCTTCCGTTGCTGCGCGACGAACGCACACACCTGCTGCAGAATGAACTCGAGCGCATACTCGGAGATCGCCTACCGCCGGCAAACGATTTGAGACCACCGGCAGGGAATGAGTAAAAGACGAGCGAAGCTGCCAGTATCGCTGTACGGAGCTGCCTATGGATAAAATTCAAGAAGGATTGAAGATCAACACGGACCTCGCTCAGTCGATTCTGACAAGTTTCATCAGAATCGAGATTGAACGTGCCGGTTTTAAACACGCTGTGCTTGGCATCTCCGGTGGGGTCGACTCTGCACTATCATGTTTTCTAACAGCCCGGGCATTGGGACCAGAAAATGTGCTTGCGCTGCACATGCCTTACGAGACCACTCCGGACACGGCAACCGAGCACGCCATGCAGGTTATCGACATCACAGGCGTGCAGCATAAAAGCATCGAAATCGCCCCGTTCGTCAATCCGATCTTTGAACGCCTCTCTGAAGCCGATCGGATTCGACAGGGGAATATCATGGCCCGCATGCGCATGATCCTGCTCTATGATCAATCGGTTGATTTCGAGGCTCTTGTTGTGGGCACGAGCAACAAGACTGAGATCTTGCTTGGTTATACAACGCTTTATGGTGACAACGCCTGCGCGATCAACCCACTTGGCGACCTGTACAAGACGCAAATCTGGCAGCTCGCCCGTGCGCTTGAAGTCCCAGAAGAAATAGTAGAAAAAGCCCCTTCGGCGGACCTATGGGTTGGACAAACGGATGAGGGTGAACTTGGTTTCACCTACGCCCGCGTGGACCAGCTGCTCTACCTGCTTGTTGATCAACGCTATTCACCCGAAGCCTGTGTGGAGGCAGGCTTTGACAAAGATTTTGTCCATGAAGTTGTGCGTAAAATCCAACGCACTCAATATAAGCGCATGCTGCCACCAATCGCCAAACTGAGCAACCGGACCATCGGGTACGACTTCCTGTACCTCCGGGATTGGGGTACCTGAGCTTCCAACCAGGAGGAAATTAAATTTGATGAAACGTGCCGTAAGCATAAGCATTGGTTCATCCCAGCGGGATAAAGTCATCGAGACCACTCTCCTCGGTCAGCAAATCCGACTCGAGCGCATCGGCACGGACGGCGATATGCAGCGCGCCGCGCAGTTATTCAGCGATCTCGATGGTGAAGTCGATGCGTTTGGCGTCGGCGGCACGAATCTCGCATTGCAGGTCGCTGATCGCATCTTCCCGCTGCACTCCGTGAAGTTTCTTGTCGAGGGCGTTCATGAGACTCCCATTGCGGATGGTTCTGGGCTTAAAAACACACTCGAAGCACAACTGGCGGATTTTATTGATACTCACCTGGAGATCCCTGATGATCAACGACGCGTATTAATCACCAGCGGGACCGATCGCTGGGGCATGACCTATGGCTTCCTGCAGGCTGGCTATGATTGCGTGATCGGTGATTTTATGTTCGCGCTCGGTCTTCCGCTGCCGCTGCACAGCGAACGAGCCGTCAAGATGGCGGCCCGCTTGATCCTACCCATCGCCTCCCGTCTACCTTTCGAGTGGCTTTACCCGACCGGTGAAAAGCAAGAACAGCGCGAACCGAAGTGGGAGCAATACTTCGAATGGGCGCACGTGATCGCAGGTGATTGTCATTTCATCACTCACAGCATGCCTGATTCTCTAGAAGGTAAAATCGTGGTCACCAACACAACGACCACCACCGATGTCGAGCTATTCAAGCGTGCGGGCGTAAGTCACCTGGTCACATCCACACCGGTCTACGAGGGGCGCTCCTTTGGAACGAACCTCATGGAAGCTGCGTTGATCGCAGTCTCAGACAAGAAACGACCGCTTCGAAAGGATGAAATCCTGGCAATGCTGTCTGAAATCAACCTGAAACCACAACTTCAGTCCATCAAAGATTAAACGAAATTTACCTGGGAAAGCGATGGGCACACGGCAGGATTTTGATGAGCAGGTTTATGCACTCTGCATGAAAATCCCCGCTGGTCGGGTGATGACCTATGGATCGATTGGAGCACAGATACCGCCTCCTGTTGATATGAACCCTGTCAGCTACGATCGCATCAAAGCCCGTTGGGTGGGTTACGCGTTAAAGCGCTGTCCTGAGGAAGTGCCCTGGCATCGGGTTGTGAACGCAAGAGGGGAGATCAGCCGCAGACCCGGGTTTGAGCTCCAACGTGCCCTTTTATTGGACGAGGGAGTGCAATTTATCGACAACCGCAGAATTGATTTGAAACGCTACGTATGGAAACCAGATCACCATCACACAAAGGAGTAGGAACACATACCGTGAGCCAAGCAATCAGCGCAATCGTTCTCGCAGGTGGGATGATCACACCAGATGATCCACTCTTCCCACTCGCCGGAAAGAACCAAAAAGCCATGCTGCCTGTCGCCGGTAAACCGATGGTTCAATGGGTCATTGAGGCGATAGATCGAGCCAAGTTTGTATCCAATATTATCGTCGCCGGACTCGACGGAGGACTATGGTTTGAAGTAGCCAAACCCGTCTCGGCATTCCCGGATACAGGAGCGATGTTGACCAACATCATGCAAGGTCTGGAGAGAGTCAACCACGATGGGGTCGGGGATAAGTATGCGCTGTTAGCCTCCGGTGACATTCCAACCATCACTCCCGAAATTGTGGATTGGCGCGTGCGCGGCGCGCTGGAGATTGGCGCTGATATTAATTACGCCGTCGTGACCAAAGAAACGATGGAGGCGCGCTTCCCGAAATCTGAAAGGTCATTTGTGCCTCTGCGCGATATGCTCGTATGCGGCGGCGATTTGAATGTGCTGCGAACTTCACTTATCGGCCATGAAAAGTTATGGGAACGGATCATTCGTGCCCGAAAAAGCGCCTGGAGACAGGCGTCACTGTTAGGTTATGATTTGTTGCTGCAGTTCCTTTTGCGGCGCATCACACTGGATGAAGCTGGAAGAAAGGTCAGCCAACGCCTGGGTTTGTTTGGAGTCGGAATCGTCTCCCCATACGCAGAATTGGCAATGGACATTGATAAACCAGCTCACCTTGAGGTCATCGAGCATGCAATCCAAAATCGGGTTAATTAGAGCATGAACAAGCAATTCTGGAATGACTTGGACCGCACCTGGTACCAACGGCTTACCATTCACGAGGACGATGGACTTAAACGGCTGTTAGCTATCCTGCTCGCACATTCTGGAGATTCGTGGTTCTGGTTGCTGGGCATCGCTTTGGTTTGGTTTGTCGGCGATGCTTCCTGGAAAACCTGGGCATTGCGCATGGCCTCCGCGGTCTTTATCCTGGCAGTCACTGTGCTGCTGCTTAAGTTTAGTTTCCGGAGAGCCCGGCCAGAAGGTACCTGGGGGAACGTGTACCGAAAATCCGATCCTCACTCTTTCCCCTCCGGTCACGCCGCCAGAGCGACGCTGCTTGTCGTGTTGACCCTTGGACTGGGACCACTATGGTTGGCAGCGATCTTGATCCTCTGGGCACCGCTGGTTTCAGCGGCGCGTGTTGGGATGGGTCTCCACTACCCAACCGACGTCCTTGCCGGCAGCGTGATTGGATTAGCGGTGGGAATAATCGCTTTGATCGCTTTCCTATGATCCCGCCTCAATAAAACTCAGCTATGTACTCCTAGCCGCTGAACACAGAACCTAAAACGCCACCCTAAGAGGGTGGCGTTATGTCTTTCGCCTTTAGACAGCTATTCTTGCACTGCCGCAAGCTTGGACATCAATTCGACCCAGTCATAACCGACAACAAGTGCCAGGTCGATTTCGTTATCGGGCAGCGTTTGGAACAGGATCTGGCTCTGGGTTAGGTCCATTAAGTCGACTAGATATTGAGTGGTATACGGGTTTCCCGTGTAATCGATGATGCGTGTTGTCGGGTAATCCATGCGGTCGGCATTTGCGATTTCGGTGACGTTGAATCCCAACGCGGTCAGTTCATCCGCGAATCTGCCGGCAAGCCCCTCTTCGCCAGCACCGTTGAGAACGGCGATCTTTGCGTCTTCTAGATCAGCTGCCTCAGACGGTGCAGACACCTGGATTGCGGGGCCAATACCGCTTTCCACGGCAAAGATGCTGTCCCGCAGCTCCCGGATCTTATCGGGGACCGGCTTGAGTACATCCGCATCCTCACCCCCGTATATGACGCGTTCAAAGGTCACCATCTCGGGGGGTGCGATCACCCCACGGCGGATGTTGCCGGGTTCAATCTGCATGGCTAACACGCCCAGCGAGATCATCTGCTCCAGGCTCAGGTTGGTGTTGATACCCTCGGCGAGTTCATTGTAAAGCGCTGGCGCTTTGGCAATCAATGTAGGGATCATATTTAGACGCAGAATCTTGTTGCGTATGGCCAGCGCAACCTGTTGCTGTCGGTCGGCTCGATCAAAATCCACACCTTCGGATTCGCGCGCCCGAGCGTAAGCGAGCGTCAATTCCCCGTCTAATTGATGGGTCCCAGGGTCTAAAATGATGGAGTTCTTCCCATCGACCAACGCGATTGGATCGACCCTGATCGCCTCGGGGACATCGACTTCGATCCCACCGATATGATCAATCATCTTGATAAAAGCGTAGAAATCGATCTGTACAAAATACTGGATCGGTACACCCAGGAATTTTTCAACCGTCTTTACTGCGAGCTCAGGCCCTCCGCCTGGCAGTCGATCCTGCTCGCCCAGGAAATATGCCGTATTGATGCGGCCATGACCGTAGCCTGGAATCTCGACCCAGAGATCTCGCGGGATGGACATCATCCCGGCAGTTTTGGTGATTGGATCGATGGTCATCAACATCATCGAATCTGTGCGTGGT
>JASFLN010000014.1:0-11251 GCA_050118075.1 Anaerolineales bacterium | reverse complement strand
GAAATAACGCGCCATAGAGAAACGCCCTAGTGTGATGATCACTTTCGGATCGATGGCCTCAATCTGACGTTCAAGATATTTCGAACAGGCTTCGATCTCCTGCTGCTCTGGATCACGGTTTCCCGGAGGCCGGCACTTCACCACGTTGCCGATGAAGACCTGCTCCCGGTTCATACCGATCCCTTCAAGAAGTTCCTCCAAGAAACGACCGGCTGCACCTACAAACGGCCGCCCCTGCTCATTCTCATGAAAACCAGGACCTTCCCCGATGAACATTAAATCCGCATCCCCTGGACCCTCGCCGGGAACCGCGTTTTTCCTCGACAGGTGAAGCTTGCAATCCTCGCAAACCGCCACTTCAGCCGCGACGGCTTCTAACTCTTCTCTCGCGCCCACACTAAACCTCCCGAACCCCCTGCGTCCATTTCACTACATCATACAGGATCATAACCAACGCATCCTCGCCGTTATCCCGATAATATTCGGGTTTTATGGAGTGTCGCTCAAATCCAATTTTCTCGTACATCGCTATCGCACCGGCATTGGATACACGTACTTCCAACGAGACGCGCTCCGCACCTTTCGAGGCAGCCGATCGCAGTCCGGTCTCAAGCAATTTTGTGCCGATACCCCTGCGGCGAAGCCTGCCTGCTACCGCGAACGTGCTGATATGCGCTTCGTCTACGATCAACCAATAACCCAGGTAGCCAACAATTTTCAGTGGCTCCGGGTTCCTCATTTCAGCAACAAAGAAGTAGGCTGATGGGTTGCCGGTCAATTCTAATCGATAGGTACGCTCTGACCATGGTACCGGAAAGGATTGGTGGTCAATTTTCAACACAGCTGGAATGTCGTCCAGCTCCATCTTCCGGATGCGGATGAGACTTTCCCCCATTAAACACCGCCATCCGAACCGGTTGAGATGTAGATGGGTGAGAGCGTTTTCGGGTCGGATCCCTCGCCTTTGCGCAAACGGTTCCAACCTAATTCCGCCAGGAAGCCCGGTCGTCGATGGCAGCTCGCAGCAGACGCCTGAGAGATATGGCTTTCTTTCCTAAGCAGTTTCCGGACCTCTTTATCCAGCTCGCCACACACATAAGCTTCTTCGTCGATCAGCTTAGCAAGGTCTTCCTGCTGAACAAGATCAAGCTCGCCATCTGATTGCCAGCCTCTGCGGCCCCATTTGTACCACATGCCAGCCAGGCGTCCCCGACCCGCCTCCAACACGACATAGAGACGAGTATCAAATTTCGGCTGCGCTTGCGCCAGGATATCCATCGTGGGGACACCAATCAGGTCACGCCCACCGGATAAGGCCAGCCCTTTTGCCATTGCCATCCCGATACGCAGACCGGTAAACGAGCCCGGCCCTGTCGCCACAGCGACCGCTTTGACATCCGCTGTTTTACGGCCAACTCTGCGCAGCAGTAAACCGATCTCTGGTGCAAGCTCGACGGTCTGATATCCAGGACCTTGCCAGGTGCATTCCGCAAGGACCCGCTCACCATCGAAAAGTGCAATCCCGGTTGTGCTTGTGGAGGTATCAATCGCCAGCAGCATCGTCACTTCCCGAATGTCGCCTGGCGGAAGTTTTCCAACAAGCGCTCATAGCGCAGCCCCTGCGCGGTAACGCGTAAGCCCCGCCGGAGTTCATCCACCCATCTCAGCTCGATCCATAGCCGCTCTTCAGGAAGGATCGGTGAGATCCGCTCTGGCCACTCTATAACCATTGGGCCGCGTCCCGTGAAAAGCTCCTCAATCCCCAGGAGCATCGCTTCGGTGGCATTCTCTAGCCGGAACGCGTCAACATGGTAGAAAACACCACCATCAGCACGTCTGTATTCATTGATCAGGATAAATGTTGGGCTGGTGATCGGGTCGAGTGAACCCCAACCGCGGGCGATTCCCTGCACCATGGTAGTCTTTCCCGATCCCAGATCCCCTGAGAGACCCACAATATGGCCCGGTTCCAGATATTCGCCCAGGCGGACACCAAACCGCTGGGTTTGCTCCGGGCTGTGACTGAGGAAGTCCAGGCTTTGTCCTTCTAAGATAGGCATCTCAAGGCGCGATTATACGCCAGCGGATAGGGCCCTACAAGCACTGCTGGTCGAGGTACTACTTCCATTCCACACTGTAAAGTGCTACCATGTCACCATGCGCGTGCTCGTTATCTCCGACATTCACGCTAATCTCACCGCACTCGAAGCCGTGCTGGAAGCAGCCCCTGAGCATGAGGCGGTTTGGTGTCTTGGTGATCTCGTCGGCTATGGACCCGATCCTAATGAGTGTGTTGAACGTGTCAGCGGCTTGGAAGAACTGGTTTGCTTGATCGGCAATCACGATCAGGCTGCAATGGGGCAAATTCCCCGGTCACGTTTCAACCGGGATGCCGGTTCAGTAATTGAATGGACCAAAGAGGCTCTCACCGATGAATCGCGCGCCTTCCTCGACACACTGCCCAGCAAAGTCACCATGGATAACTTCACCCTCGCTCATGGCAGCCCGAATCAACCGGTGTGGGAATATATCCTCGACCCTGTCACCGCAGATCGCAATTTTGAGGAGCTGAAGACGGACTACGCATTGGTTGGACACTCGCACTTGCCGCTGATCTTCCAGCAGCCGTTTGACACCTCCTATGCCACATTACGTCCCATTCAATGGGATGAAACCATGCAGCTTACCCCGCGCATGATCCTAAACCCCGGGTCAGTAGGTCAACCACGGGATGGTGACCCGCGCGCTTCCTTCGCGATTCTAGACACCGAGCAGGAGACCTGGGAGATGCGTCGCGCCGAATATGACGTCAATGAAGTACAGCTCCGCATCCTCGAAGCCGGTTTACCCGAACGACAGGCACTTCGCCTGATCGGTGGATGGTAACCAGGAACAAAAAAAGCCTATTTCCCGTCTTTATGGGTGACAGCGTACATACGAAGATGGGAGGAACCAAATTATGAAAAAGATTGCCATATTCTCAGCAATGATCCTTACTGTTCTCATTGTTGGTGCTTGCGCAGGCGCAGCTTCCCAAGCTCGCGCCCCCGAGCAAATGATTTTCGAAAGTGGGGCGCCGAGCGAAATGGCGTTTGATGCGGAGGTCGTCGCCGAAGAAAGTACCTTCAGCGCCAACCGTGCTTCGCAGAGCCAGGTCGAAGAGCGACTCGTAATCCGTAACGCCAACCTCACCCTGGTCGTTGAAGATCCGGCCGCCTCTGTAGCCGAAATCAGCGCCCTCGCCGATTCAATGGGTGGGTTCGTTGTCTCCTCCAATGTATACGAATCGACGTTTGAACAGAATGTGCGCGCCACCCGTGCCAGCATTACCGTGCGCATCCCGGCGGAACGACTGAATGAAGCCCTCGCCCAGATCAAAGCAGATGCCTTCGAAGTTCGCTCAGAGAACATCAGTGGCCAGGACGTCACCCAGGAATATACCGACCTGCAATCCCGGCTGCGCAATCTTGAAGCGGCAGAAGAGGAACTGCGCGAGATCATGGGGTCACTCACCAAGGCGGAGGACGTGCTGCGTGTTTATGAAAGTTTGCGTCAGGTGCGTGAGGAGATCGAAGTCATCAAGGGTCGCATGCAGTATTTTGAGCAGTCTGCTCGCTTATCTGCGGTGACGATCGAACTCCTGCCTGATGTGGTTTCCCAGCCGCTTCAGATCGGTCGCTGGCAGCCACAGGGCACAGCCAAAGAAGCGCTTCAAACCGTAATCCGAGCCTTCCAGTTCTTGGCTGATGCCGCCATCTGGATTGTGATCCTGGTGATCCCGATCCTGCTCGTTCTCTCGCTACCGTTCTGGGTGATTCGCTGGTTTATCATCCGTCGTAGAAACAGGAAACAGCAATCCAAGGAAACCGAAAAATAACGTCAGATAGAAACGAAATCAAACAGGGCTCGCCGAGGCGAGCCCTGTTTCTGTATATATACAGAGGATTAAATCTGAATCGCGCCACGCACTCTTGCCGCTAAATCACCAAATTTCTTTGTGTAGGTCAATTCAAGCGATCGAGGTCTTTTCAGGGTTATCGGCTGCTCCAAGACAACCGAAGCGGGACGTGCAGTCAGGACCAGTACTCGGTCCGCCAGTAAAATAGCCTCCGAGATTGAGTGTGTGACCATCACCACGGTGCTTTTTGAAGCTTCCCAGATGCGCAGCAGCTCGGTGCCCATCCGCTCCCTTGTGAGTGCATCCAGTTGACCAAAAGGTTCATCCAGGAGCAGCAGATCGGGCTGATGGGCCAGCGCCCGCGCGATGGCTACTCGCTGCGCCATACCACCCGATAGATCACGTGGCAGGGTCTCCTCAAAGCCATTCAATCCAACCAAATCGATCAGCTCACCACAGCGCTGCTCGATATACTCTGCAGAAGCCCCGGTCACTTCTAGCGGTAAGCAAATGTTCTCGACGGCGGAGCGCCACGGCATCAAATTTGATTGTTGAAATACAAATCCGATCCTTCGCCGCGGTCGTGCCAGAGCCTGACCTTCAAACAGAACCCTACCTTGAGTTGGCTCCAACAAACCTCCAAGCACTCGCAGCAGAGTCGTCTTTCCGCATCCCGAGGGACCTACCACACAGACGAATTCGTTCTCCGATACTCCAAACGAAATGTCCTGAAGCACATGCAGACCCGAGTTCCCATCCGGGAAGGTCACATATACTTCTTCGGTACGTAGAATTGGCTTCCGTTCGGTCATGGGTCAGGGAAGATACTCGTTCGTATACGCTTCACTTAATTCAATCGGCTCACTCAACAGTTCCATCTGAATCAGCACGGTTTGCATATTTTCCCAGGCATCCGGATCCGACAAACCGATGGTCTCGTTGTGCCAGAACGGAAGACTTCGCTCAAGAACCTCACGCTGCACAGCAGAGTTGCCTTCTCCCAGCCCTTCAACATAGCGCTTAGAAATCTCAAACGCCTCATCCGGATCTCTTATCGTGGCATCAACACCTTGAACCAATGCCGCCACCATGCTGCGAACCAAATCTGGATTCTCACGCAATGTTTTCTCATTGGTGATCAAACCATTGGACGCCAGGTGTACGTAGTCTGCAACCTTAATCACGTTGACGGGCATCCCAAGTTCCTCAAGCTGTACTGGCTCGTTATTAGCGTAAACGACCACCGCCTCGTCGAGCCCTTGCGAAAGGGCCTCAACCTGTGTGTAGCCGATGGAATCCAAAATAACATCCCCCTCAGTGAGATCTGCCGAATCGAGCAAGGCACGAAAACCGATATACGATGCCCCGAATAAACCCGGGATACCGATCCGCCGGCCTGCCAAATCATCGGGAGTCGTGATCCCGCTGCCGTCGGAAGCAGCCACTGCGACAGGATAATCCTGCCACCACGCCATGACGTAGACGACCGGTAATTCCTGTGCACGCGCCAGGAGCACTTGCTCACCGGATACGATCGCGAATTGGAGTTCGTCTACCCCAACCAGCTGGACCGCCTCAGTCTCCGCTAGATGATTGAACTCAATCTCGAGTCCATTTTCGGCAGCATAACCTTTTTCGACCGCCATATACATCGGTGCAAACTGCACATCGGGACGAAAACCCATCGTCAATTTGACCGGTTCCAGAGACTGCGGCTCTACCGCTGCCGGACCACATGCCGTGATCAGGAGGACGAGCACGATCCCGATGAGATTGAACTTACGCATTGGAAGAGTTCCTTTCTAGCGCACTCATGACGGTTCTCGCCAGCGCAAGAACCACCACTCCAGTGCAGCGACGGTAGTGAATAATGCCAGCGCAAGGACAACCAGCGTGATGACCGCTACATATACCAGCGTAGTGTCATAAACCCCCCGTCCGATGTTGATCAAAAACCCCAGCCCCTGATCGGAACCTACTAACTCTCCAACCACAGCCCCGATCACGGACAACGTCGCACCGATCTTCAATCCCCCGAGCAAGACCGGCAGAGCCGCCGGAACTTCCAATTTGCTGAATATCTGCCAGCGCGTCGCCCGCAGTGAACGCATCAGGTCGTAGAGATCCTGTGGGACTGAACGAACCCCCACAATCGTATTGATCAGGATCGGGAAAAACACGATTAGCGCGCTGATCATCACCTTTGAAATACGCCCAGGTCCAAACCAAATAACCAACAGCGGTGCGATCGCCACGACTGGGATCGATTGTGAGGCGACGATGTACGGCGAGAGGATGCGTTCAACTGTCTTTGACTTTGCCAGTAAATAACCCAGCGAGGTCGCCACAATAAAACCCAACGACAACCCTCCTAAGACCTCGGTCAATGTCGATCTGGTGTGACGAATGAGGGTACCATCCTGGAGTGCGATCCAAAGTCTTTGAGCGACCGCATCTGGTTCAGGAAGAATAAACGCCGGCAGACCACTCCATCGGCTGGCAGCTGTCCAGAGAAGGTAGGCAATAAGAATCGAAAGGGGTACGGTCCATAACGGATAGCGTCTTCGTCGCCTGACCGTTTGGTGTTCTGGTTCGGTTTTCGATTGTTGTTCCCAGATCGCCATAAAAAAAGCCCCGCTTGGTTCACGGGGCAGAGGATGGAGACAAAGGCTCTCCAAAATCAACAGCTCCGAAGAATTAATTCTTCGGAGCAGCGCGTGGTGACCCGGTAAGCAAATACACGGGTCGGTCGCCTTCTATCATCCGGACTATACCGTCGGCCCCGGAGTTCCACCGGATCCTGCGCATTCTGCGCTCGCGGGCTTTCACCGCCGGTCGGGAATGGAGCTCTTGCTCGCACCCTGCCCCGAAGGCTGTCATATGATATTGTGACTCACATTATACGCCACAATCCGAAGTCACGGATCATCACCGCCCCTGCCAAACGTCACATCCTCTATCGGAAATCAGTAAGGGATGATGGTCATCTCGGAGACTTACCCACCCGAAGAGATGTGGGTAGTCAGGTGTTTAGCTCCTCGAAATGACCTGTGCTCATAAATACAACCTGCTCTGCTATGTTTGTGACCCGATCGCCGATGCGCTCAAGATTGTGCGCCGTCCAGAGCAGGTAAGTCGCTCGTTCCACACCTTCTGGGTTTTTGGCCATAAGACCGATGAGTTCGTCAAAGATTGCGCGATATAGATGATCCATCTCCTCATCACGTGGCGCAATCGCCTTCGCGGAGTCAGGATCAACATCGACAAAGGCTTTAAGGCTTCCCCGCAACATCTCGAGTGCCAGCTCCGCCATCCGGGGAATGTCGATTAACGGTTTAAGTAAAGGTTGCTCACCCATTCGGATGACCGTCTTTGCGATACCCGAGGCATGGTCACCCATGCGTTCAAGATCAATGACGATATTCATCGCTGCGATCACGGCTCGCAGGTCTCTGGCTGTAGGCTGTTGTGTAGCGATCAATGCCAGGCATGCCTCTTCGATCTCAAACCTGAGCTGATTGATGTCCTCATCTCGCTCAACAACCTCCTCCGCAAGGATGAGGTCTCGATTTTGAAGGCTCGCGAGGGAATTCCGGATTGCCTGCTCGATCATCGCACCCATTTTCAGGACCGAATCGACGATTCCATTGTATGTCTTATCGTATCGCGCCCTCAGGCTGCTTTCCATCCTCACCTCTTCTGTCGAGATTACCCTACTCGACCCGTTACATAAGCCTCGGTCCGCTCCTGTTTCGGCCGCGTAAAGATCTTTTCCGTTCTGTCGAATTCCACAAGCTCCCCCAACCAGAAAAGACCGGTCATATCAGAGACCCTCGCTGCCTGCTGCATATTATGTGTAACCACAACAATGGTGTAGCTGCTCTTGAGTTTGGTCATCAGATTCTCAATCTCGAGAGTGGCAATTGGGTCTAATGCTGATGTCGGTTCATCCATCAGTATGATTTCTGGCTCGACAGCCAGCGCCCGAGCAATGCACAACCTCTGTTGTTCACCGAGCGAAAGGCTGAGCGCATTCTCTTGCAGATTGTCCTTAACTTCCTCCCACAACGCAGCCTGCTTTAGCGAAGCTTCAACCCGCATCTCCTCATCTACTCGCCCACTCGAGAGACCCATGATGCGTGGTCCAAAGGCAACGTTATCATACACGCTTTGAGGAAACGGGTTGGGTTTTTGAAATACCATGCCCACTTTCTGGCGCAAATCAACTGGATCAAGACCAGATGTATAGATATCGATGCCATCGATCAGGACTTCGCCTTCTAATAAGGTACCTGTAATGGTATCGTTCATACGGTTGATACAACGTAAAAAGGTTGACTTTCCACACCCCGAGGGTCCAATCAAAGCTGTGATCTCGTGCGCACGCATCTCCATCCAGATGGAGCTGAGCGCCTTCACTTTCCCATAATAGAAATTGAGATCACGAACTGTGATCTTCGCCATACCCTTCACATTGCTCATCATCGCCGATTGTACACTATCAAAGCCAACTTGAAAGCCAATGTAGAACTCTGGACAAATGAGCAACTAGGAAAATCCGCTCCGGCGCGTATAATCTCTTTATGTTCTCGAGAACGACCTGGAAAGCCTGCCTGGCGATCATTCTGACCGCACTGTCCCTCTGGGGTTGTTCCAGGGCACCAAGCGGTGGGATAGACTCTGATTCACCCACCAGAAGCATAGTAAATAAAGGCTCGGACACAATCGTAAATCTGGCACTTGCGTGGGCTGAAACCTATCAGGTGCTGTATCCCGAAGTGCGCATCTCCGTAACAGGTGGAGGGTCTGGGACCGGAATCGCTGCTTTGATCAACGATACGGTCGACATCGCTAATGCCTCACGGGCGATGAAATCCGAGGAAATCGACCAGGCACAAGCACAAGGTGTTAATCCGGTTGAATTTGTGATCGCACGCGACGCCATCGCGATCATCGTGAACCACGATAACCCGATCGATCGCCTGACACTCCCGCAGATATCTGCAATTTACAGCGGTGAAATCAACAATTGGGAGGAAATAGGCGGTGAGGACCGACCGATCGTCCGCCTATCGCGCGAAACCAATTCTGGAACCCATGTTTATTTTCTGGAGAACGTCCTGAGACTGGGGGATAAGGAGAATCGAACCTTATTCTCTCCCGACACACTGCTGCTGCCCTCCTCAGAAGGTATCACCTACGAAATCCGTCAAAACCCGAATGCGATCGGCTACGATGGTCTCGGGTACGTCACAGAGGAAGTGAAAGTCCTTACTGTTGCGCTCGACGATGAGTCGGAATACATTTTCCCTTCTGCTGAGACAGTAAACTCCAAGGCATACCCAATTGCCCGTGATCTTTATATGTATACAGCCGGAGAACCGGACGGAGAAGTTGCCAAATATCTTGACTGGATTTTCAGCGCTGAGGCTCAAGAAATCGTCAAAGAATTGGGGTTTGTACCCATTAGGTCAGAGTAATGCGTCCAATTGGCTATAAAGAAATTCTTATCACAAGCTTGATTAAGGTGGCGGGATATTCCGCGATTATCTTCGTCACTTTGATCTTTACCTTCCTCTTGCGCGAAGGCTCTCCTACAGTATTTGAGGTGCCGCTGCAAACCCTGACACAACTGCGTTGGTATCCGATTGAAGAATATTATGGCATTTTGCCATTGATTGGGGGCAGTCTAATTGTGACGCTTGGTGCAGCCTTGTTCGCCGTCCCTCTCGGCATAGCATCGGCAATATATATCGCTGAGATCGCACCGCGGTGGGCACGGGAGATCCTGAAACCGCTCGTCGAGGTGTTAGGTGGGCTGCCCTCCGTGATGTTGGGCTTCATCGGAATCCTTATCATTGCCCCTTTTGTTCGCGAAGCACTCAACGTACCTACGGGTCTGACGGCTTTCACCGGAGCTTTGATCCTGGGGGGTATGGCCGTTCCAACCATCGTCAGTGTCGCCGAAGATGCGATTGACGCCGTTCCAAAGACCTACCGTGACGCTTCACTTGCGATGGGAGCGACACCGTGGCAGACCATCTGGAGGGTAACTCTACCCGCAGCCCGATCGGGAGTTCTCACAGGTGTCATGCTGGGTATCGGTAGGGCGATAGGGGAGACCATGACCGTCATGATGGTCACGGGCAACGCACCCGTCTTCCCAACCAGACTTCGAGCTCTATTCATGCCAGCACGTACGATGACAGCCACAATCGCAGCGGAGATGGGTGAGGTCGCCAATGGCAGCGTGCATTACCATGTGCTGTTCTTTATCGGTATCGTTCTCTTTCTGATCTCACTCATCGTCAACTTGACGGCTGCAAGTGTAGTTTTCCGGCAACGAAAACGAGCCGAGAGGATCCTCTCGTGACGAAACATCCGTGGCCGAATTATTATCAAAAGACCATTGAGATCAACGATGGATAAAGTATTCAATCTGGGAAAAACCTCCAAACAAAAACGACGCGTCCAACGCCTCGGCTATGGCATCATGACCCTGGCTGTGACCTTGACTGTATTACCCATTGTGCTCATTGTGGTGCATATTTATTCACAGGGTCTACCCGCGATCTCCTGGGAGTTCCTCACGGAATTCCCTAGAGACGGCATGCGGGACGGGGGTATCCTTCCGGCACTTGTCGGGACGATTTGGCTTACCCTTGGCACAGCCGTCGTCTCGGTTCCGCTCGGTATTGGAGCGGCAATTTATCTCGCCGAATACGCCTCTGACAACCGCTGGACACGCGCCATTCGGATCGCCATCATCAACCTGGCAGGGATCCCCTCTGTTGTTTATGGTCTGTTCGGCCTGGGGTTATTTGTCTTATTTCTTCAATTCGGGACAAGCATAATTGCCGGATCTTTAACCCTGGCCATCATGACCCTTCCGGTGATCATCAGCACAACTGAAGAAGCGCTGAGAGCTGTACCAAGCAGCTTCCGAGTTGTTAGCATCTCTCTGGGCGGGACGCAGTGGCAGACCATCCGACGGATCGTTCTACCCCAAGCGCTACCCGGGATCCTGACCGGCGTTATTTTGGGGCTCGAACGCGCCGCCGGAGAAACTGCTCCGATCCTCTTTACTGTAGCCGCGTTTTTCCTGCCAAAATTGCCCTCCTCGATCTTCGATTCAACCATGGCACTCCCCTATCATCTCTTCGTCATTTCCACTCAGGTCCCGGGGATGCCGGTACAAATCCAATACGGCACAGCGGTTGTTCTGCTGAGTTTCGTTCTCGGAATGAATATCGTCGCGACAATCATCCGCTCACGTGCGCGCGCAAGGAGACAGTGGTGACCATGCCAAGGGATCCTGGCAACCCCATCTCTGACAGGGACCTGGGAACAAGT
>JASFLN010000013.1:0-11532 GCA_050118075.1 Anaerolineales bacterium | reverse complement strand
GTCTGGCGATAGCTCGCGCCGTATTGCACGAGCCCCAGATTCTGCTTTTCGACGAACCGCACACCGGCCTCGACCAGGATGCCGCCGCGATGCTGGATGGTGTTTTACGGACGATCACCGCCGGGGGACGCACAGTTGTGATGACCTCGCATGACCTGCTTCGAGCTGCACGACTAGCAGATCGTGTCGATATTCTTTCCAAGGGTGTCATCGCTGCTTCGATACCCGGTGGTGATGTCGACCCGGTCGAGCTTTCAGAGCTCTACCGTCAGGTGACGCATGACTGAGGTAGACGATAAGATGCGCGCCCCGAAGGCTGATGTCGAGCCACGCCCGGTAGGGGGTTTGAGAGCCTATCTGGGTGCGATCGGTGCGATCGTCTGGAAGGACATCGTGGCTGAGTTTCGCTCGCGCGAACTGCTGGGCGCGATGCTGGTTTTCTCGCTATTGGTTATCTTGATTTTCAATTTTGCCCTCGAATTGGACATCCGCACGCGTGAGACGATCGCCACTGGTGTGCTTTGGGTCACGTTCGCGTTTGCAGGAACGCTCGGCTTGACTCGTTCAATGGCGATGGAGAAAGACCGCAATTGCCTGGATGGCTTGCTCCTGGCTCCGGTGGACCGCAGCGCGTTATATTTTGGTAAAGTCATTGGCAACCTGATCTTCATGCTGATCGTCGAAGTGATCGTCTTGCCGGTGTTCAGCGTTCTTTACAATCAGAATTTATTCATTCCCGGACTACTATTTGTCGTATTGCTTGGCTCGATCGGGTATATTGCCGTTGGAACGCTGCTTTCGGCGATGGCTGTACAGGCTCGCACGCGAGATGTGCTGCTGCCTATTCTGCTCTTCCCGGTCACAATCCCGGTGCTCCTGGCAGCGGTCAAGGCGAGCAACGGTTACTTGATGGGGTTGGAAATGACCGAGATCCAGCCCTGGTTGAGCCTGCTGATAACATATGATGTCATTTTCACTGCGGTCGCGTTTATGGTTTTTGATTATGTCGTTGAGGAGTAGTTTGATTTTCACTCAGGAACCGGGCGACTTATAGACGGTACAATTCTGGGTGACAGGGTGCCGGACCCACGCGGTGCCCGAAATTGGAGGTTTCTATGCAACCACAACCACGAGCGCTAAAAGCTCTCAACTGGATCACATCTGCACTCTTTGTTGTCGCTTTATACATGGTCCTTTTCTATGCTCCACGTGAAGCGGTGATGGGAGAGGTTCAACGCGTGTTCTATGTCCACGTCGCCGCCGGTTGGGTCGGCGCGCTGGCATTTCTGG
The DNA here is from genome assembly GCA_050118075.1 of Anaerolineales bacterium. Classification (GTDB taxonomy): domain Bacteria; phylum Chloroflexota; class Anaerolineae; order Anaerolineales; family E44-bin32; genus E44-bin32. The sequence continues at coordinate 10,242 of JASFLN010000013.1, read as the reverse complement.
TCACTGCGGTGGTTGGCGTTCTGTATCTTCTGCGTGGTGAACGGCGTTGGGATGTAATCGCTTTGGCTTCGGTGGAGATCGGGGTGATCTTCACATTCATCAATATCGTCACCGGCTCTATCTGGGCTCGTCCGATCTGGAACACATGGTGGACATGGGATCCGCGGCTGGTCACAGCCACGGTCATGGAGCTGATCTATATCGCTTATCTCATGCTTCGCCAGGGCATCGAAGATCCGGACCGGCGGGCACGCTTTGCAGCCGTCTACGGAATCGTCGGTTTCATCAGTGTACCGCTCACATTCCTGTCAATCCGTATTTTCCGCACGATCCACCCGGTTGTCGTCGGCAATAACGACCCCACCGCACAGGGGACGTTCGATATGACTCCCAGGATGCAGCAAGCCTTCTTTTTCAGCTTGATCACCTTCACATTTATCTACGTGACGCTGCTCTGGCATCGTGTTCGCCTGCAGTTTTTCGCCGATCGCATCGAAGAGCGCAAAATGGAGGCACTCACAGCGTGAGGATCGCCAGGTACAATCCAAAAGGAAGAAACTGAAATGTTCCTACAAGCACCTGCTGAAACAATGGACTTTATGCTGCTAGGGTTTGCGGTCATTCTCGGGACGATGGGACTCTTCATCCTCAGCCTGTTTATGCGCTACCGCAACCTGAAGCGAGATCTTGAAGTACTGGAAGAAATCGAAGTCCCCGATTAATTTAGGCTCAAAACATCAATGAGCGAAGAAGGCGCGCTTTTGTATAGGCGCGCTTTTTACGTTCCCGTGATGCGATAAAACGCAAGCTCCGGCAGAATCTACAGGTAGTTGTCGGCAAGATTTCAGGGACCACAGCAAATTGGCTGTAAGATAGTATTGCAGTTGCCATCAGGACCCGTTCCGTTTAAATCCTGGAGGCTGCCGATGATCGCCAAGCAGCTTGCCGATTTCATCACCTTCATACGTTTGTCAATGGCGTTTTTCGTGCCATGGCTGGCTATCGTTTATGGTAGGGAAAGCCTCCCGTGGATTGGGGCATTGCTTGCGCTAAATTGGACCGGGGACATCCTCGACGGGTCGCTCGCTCGTCGAAGTCGATTTGAACATCAGACCTGGATTGGGGGACACGATCTTGAAATCGACATGCTTGTTTCAGTCGGTTTGATAATTTATCTCGTGTTGAACCATTATGTGCAGGTCTCCAGTGTGGCACTGTATCTCGGGTTGTGGAGCATCTATTTCCTCTTCAACGGCATACCGCGTTCCATGGGTATGCTCTTTCAAGCACCGATTTATGCATGGTTCATCTACATGGCGCTCTTATATGCGCCTAAAGTCGGCTGGATGCTGGTTGGTTGGGTCATCAGTGCGGTGGTAATCACCTGGCCCCGTTTCCCGCAGGAGGTGATCCCCGGTTTCCTGGATGGAGTGCGCAAAGCTTTCCATAAGGACTGATTTCCTGCTCTTGCGGGGGGACATCTGTGGTATAAGGAACACCATTCTGGTACTGGCTTAATGGTGTTCCTTGACTCAAAGCAACCCTGTGACTCGAAACACGCGGCCAATAGGCCGCTTATTTTTTCTGCACAAGCTCCTCCTGAGAGCAATCAGCCTCTTCACGCGTATACTTGAACGATTCGTAGATAAGATCACTTCTTTAATTCATCCTGCCGATGACATGCCGTTGGTGCGAAATACAGTTGAACCGCAATTTATTCAGACACCGACCGGTGATGACCCTCTGATCGTGATCAACATGAATCTCTGGCACGATTGGCCTCGCTACAGGCGGCTGCCGGATCGTCTGGAACGTTTCGCTGAGCTTGTAGAGCAGGAAGGCGCCCAGATCGTTCTGCTGCAGGAGGCATTGAGGACCCACGATGTTGAAGCACACGCCTGGCTGGCCGATCGTCTGGGTATGCAGGCGCTCTACCACCGCGCCAATGGAAACCAGTCAGGCATTGGTTTTGAGGAGGGCGTGGCTGTGCTCACCTCACTGCCGATGCTTAATTTTGAGTTTGAAACACTGCAACCGGCGAGTGAACCCTTTGTACGGCGGGTGGCGCTGGGGGTCGAGATCGAGCTGGGCTGTTCGACCTGTTGGGTTTACTCGACCCATTTAAGTCTGCTGCCGACGAATAATGCCGCGCAGATTGAACACCTGCGTAAGTGGGTCATGGAAACCTCCGGCATCCGCCCGGCATTAGTAGGCGGCGATTTCAATGCCGATGAATCGACACGACAGATAACGGAATTATCCGACGAATGGATTGATGCCTTCCGTTGGTTGTATCCTGATAAAGAAGCAGACTCACATACACTTCGCTGGCCATGGGGATCGACTCTCCGCAGTCAAAGATTGGATTACCTTTTTCTCAAGTCAAACCCTAATGCCTGGCGTATTTTGGAAGCTAGCTACCTCGAACCAGACCATATGCCGTACTCTGATCACAAGGCAATGCTGGTCCGCCTCGCTCCCTGTACACTGAACTGACACTTTTCCTTGCCATCCGACTGTACAATCTATATAAGTTGTCCAGTTGGGCAGAAAGACAGGCAAGGAGACGGGAACCGATATGTGGCGTGAACTTATTAATGAATTTCGGGAAGTCGTCATCGGGCGGGGCGGAGTTATCGACACCGTGCTGCCTCCAGTGCTCTTCGTGATCGTGCAGGCTGTGTGGGGGTTTCAAGCCGCGATGTGGTCGGCGCTGGGGGTCGCCCTTCTTCTGGGTATTGTTCGTCTCGTCCAAGGCCACAATGTGCTGTATGCACTTGGCGGTGCTGGCGGTGTGCTGCTGGCAATCGGGTTCACGAGGTTGCTCGGGGGAGCAGAAAATTTCTTCTTGCCGGGGTTGATGACCAGTGCCCTGACCGTTTTTCTTTGTTTCGCCAGCGTCGTAGCTAAACGCCCCCTTGTGGCATGGACGAGTTTTATCGCCCGGCGATGGCCAAGAGACTGGTATTGGCATCCCAATGTTCGCCCGGCTTATGCAGAGGTGACGATCTTCTGGGGCATGTACTTCTTGGCTCGTTTAGCGCTGCAGTGGTATTTCTATCAGGGTGAGGCTGCGGAAAGGTTGGCGTGGCTGAACCTCGCTCTCGGCTGGCCTGCGACGGTCGTTCTTTTAATAGCTTCCTATCTGTATGGAACCTGGCGCCTGCGTAAGCTTGGTGGGCCGAGCGTGGAGGAGTTTGAAACCGGCGCAGATCCACCTTGGGAAAGCCAGCGCCAAGGGTTTTAAAGCGTCCATGGGAACTTGTGCTTCGTCAATTTCGTTATGATTCATATAGCGGGCTAAAGGTCTCGTGGAGGTTTATATGAAGGAAAGAAAACTGATCTATGTTATCTTGAGCACCCTTACACTGTTGCTGGCAGCCTGTGGAGGAACTGCTGAGGCGACACCGCCGGCGGACGCGGGCGGTGATGTGCAGTATGGTGAAGCGCCGGTGGAGAACGTCGAGATCATGATGCTTGAATCCTTCCCGCTTCAAATTCATCTGAAGGTGGAGGGCTACATGCCGGATGGTTGCACGGAGATCGAATCAACCGAAGTCGAGCAGCGCGATAATCACTTCGAGGTCTCAATTGCAACGAGCCGTCCAACCGATCTGGCTTGCACCGAGGCGATCGAGCCCTTTGAGATGAACATCCCGCTCGATGTATATGGTCTCCCCGCGGGCGAGTACACAGTGGAAGTCAACGGTGTAGAAGCATCGTTTGTTTTTGAGCAGGATAACGTTCTATCGGAGTGATCCATACCTCATAGAAAAAGGGCGCTCACGATCCGTGAGCGCCCTGAGTATTTAATCTATTCAGATTCAGGCTTTTAGGAGTTCATGCAACATTTCAGTTGAGCGTTGCTCCACCTCGGCATGCAGGCTTCCACCGTGAGAGTCCATCGTGACGACTGCAGGGAAATCTTTGACCTCGATGACCCACATCGCTTCAGGCACCCCGAAATCCAGTTTAAGTACATCGCGCACTTCTTTTACCGATTGAGCGATCAGCGACGCGGCACCACCAATGGCATGCAGGTAAACACCGGGCACCTCACTGCAGGCTGCGAGAGTCTTTTCCCCCATGCCGCCCTTGCCGATCACCGCCTTCAAGTTGAAGTGGCGCATCACATCACCCTGATACGGTTCTTCGCGGATACTTGTCGTGGGCCCGGCAGCGACGAACTTGTACTTGCCAGTATCCAGCCCAGAAACGACCGGGCCACAGTGGTAGATCGCACCGCCATCAAGGATGGGTTTGATCACTCCGTAAACAGCTTCATCGTCGCCTTCGGGCTGGCGCGTTTGCCTGATATAGGTATCGATCATCCATTTGTGGACTGCATCTCGGCCAGTGATCATGATCCCGGATAGTGATACGGGATCACCTACTTCGAGGGCGCGGATATCATCATCTGGAATGGGTAGTGTGAGTTTCTTCATTGTTCTCTCTCCCTATTGGATGATGGTTTCATCGTCGCGCACGATCATGCGTCGTCGACGGTAAGCCCAGCACATATAGGACACGGAGACATAAAAGCTGGCCGGTAAACGGTGCATGTTTTTTACGTTGACGCCCAGCACAGTCGTTTTACCTCCAAACCCCATCGGCCCGATCTCGAGTTGGTTTGCTTCCTTTTCCAGTTGCTCTTCAAAGCCGGCTAACTCTGGATCAGGGTTTTTATCCTCCAGCGATCGAAAGAGCGTCTCTTTCGAGCCGTAATAGGATGAACCGCGATCACCGCCGATGGCGACGCCCAGGATCCCCGGTGCGCAACCTTTCCCCTGGGCTTTATGGACGGCGTCAAGGACAACCTTACGCACACCCTCCATATCACGACCTGCGCCGAGGGAAGTGTTGGGGAGCGAGTACTGCGCGCCGACATTCTCACAGCCCCCGCCTTTGAGCATCAAGTCAACGATCAATTCATCCCCGTCGATCTCCTTGAAATGGATCGTCGGGAAAGCGTCATCACCGAGGTTGTTGCCGGAGTTTTCACCCGTCACTGAGTTAACCGCGTTGGGGCGCAGATAGGCTTCCTGCGTCGCCTTCGCTGTGGCGGCACGGATCTGGTCTTTCAGCTCGCGTGTGCTCCAACCCTGCGGGTGATAAACGTAAAAGATCGGCGTTCCAGTGTCCTGGCAGATCGGGGTCGAGTTCTCTCTGGCGAGGGCGACGTTTTCCAGGATCGTATCCAGCGCGCCCTGTGCTGCTGAACCTTCAGCTTCAACCCCGCGGGCAGCATGGAGGGCGCGCTCGACGTCCGGTGGCAAATCCGTCGACGTTCGCCGGATCAATTCAACAAATGCTTCGGTAAGGTCAGGCATGCTTTTCACGCTCCTGCTCTGGCGAAAATAGAAGAGGTAGTTCTGCATATCTATTTTGATCCAGTGGAAGGGTGGCATGTAGTGATAAATGACTGATCTTTGTTAGTGTAGTCGCGCTGCCTCACAGGAGGTTAGCCAGTGTTTTGGGTAGCGGAAATAGACGCAGTCTAGATTTTGTCTTCCGGCTGAAGTCGCACAATGAGGGTTGAATTTTGAATGCTTGAAACCAGTTGGGGCCCGATGCGTCCCATGGTGAGCCGGTTGAAGAAGTTATGTGGATCATGGGAGCCGATGACGGTCAGGTCGTATTTATCGACGTCACTGGCGCGCAGGATCTCCTCGGTGACCATGCCATGACGCAGTTCGATGTGTGATTCGATACCCGCTGCCTCCGCGCGCGCCGCCGCGCCGCGTAAATGTTCTGCAAGCGGCGTGTCACGCTGCATGACGTTTTCGAGTTTCTCCTCGAATGCATTTAATCCGGTGTACATCGATGGGCTGCCAGACACCACGTGCATGATTGTTGCGCTCGCCTTGAGCTCCTGAGCAAGACGAATACCGGTGTCGACAACCACGTTGGCTGCGGGGTGACCGCCGGTGCAAATGAGGATTTTCTCGATATTCTCCGGTGGTTCACGAAGGACAAGTACGCTGTCAGCTAGTGTGCTCGCGAGGCGTCGAGTGCGCTTGGTGAGAGGTTTGTCGGCCGATCCTTTTGTCGCCCCCAGAATGATCAGCTGATAATGTTCATGGTCGAGTTGTTTTTGGATGAAGGATTCGAAGCTGCCTTCCCTGGGTTGAACCAACTCGGGAGTCTCATCCAGAATGTCGATTGTTTCTGCGATAACCTGGCCGGCCCCAATTTTATCCTCGCCAGGGCGGGGAACGTGCAATACGGCCATGTCGAAGCCAAGCGCCTCGACGACCGTCTCAGCAAAATGCACCGATTCGGCGTCTGGTCCTGCTTCTCCGATACAAAGGATCGAGTGTCCAAGAATCTGTCCATTTTTTGATTTTGGCATACAAGCTCCTCTATCAAATACCGACATTCAAGAGAACGAGCACCGCGGCGATCAGCGGAAAAATGGAGAATGCCAGACGGATGGTCGGACCGGAGAAATAGCGTGTTCCAATCGCACCAATCTGGGCGCCGATCGCAGCGCCAGTTTGCATGGTCAGAGCGATCAAGATGTCAACATTGCCTTTCAGCGCGTGGGTAAGAGTTCCAAAACCGGCTGAGATCACGATCTCAAAAAGATCCGTGCCGACGGCAACGTGCGTGGGGATTCCAAGGATATAGACCAGCATCGGCAGGCGGATAAAGCCGCCGCCCACCCCGAGGAACCCGGCGAGCACCCCGGTGATGAAGCCGACGAACAGGATCGCCCACAGCGATATCTCGCGAACACCAGAGGAAGGAAGGTCGATTAGCGGCGGAATTCTGAATAATCGCGAGCGGTGGGCGAGCCCCTCCATGCTGAGGACATCACGTGCTTCCAGTTGATCCGTAGCCTGAATACGGAGGGCGCGGATGCTCTCCCAGGCTGTAAACAAGCCGATGCCCGTGAGGATGATCACGTAGGTCAGACCGACCACGCGATCGACCTCGCCCAGGCGTTTCAATACCTCGATCAACTGTGCGCCCAACTCGATGCCCGGTACGGTACCGGCCACCATTAAAAGCCCCAAGCGCAAGTCTACATGACCCATTGCGCGGTGACGACGTGCAGCGACGATCGACTTGCCGGTCATGTGAGCTAAATCGGTGCCGACGACAAAATGGACCGGCACACCGGTCCAAATCATCAAGGGTGCAGCCAGAAATCCACCGCCCACACCGAAAAAGCCGCCCATGACACCGACGATAAAGCCAATGCTGGCCAGCAATACTGGACTGATTACGACGCCGGAGATAGGGAATTCCATCGCTATTTCCGCAGTCCAAAACGATGCAGGAGCCAGGTGGTCAGACGTTCAAGCAGCACACCCTGAGCGACGATTGCAACCAATGAGGCGATGGCGTAATAGGTCGTGTTCTGCAGATATAAATCCGCCAAGTACATATCGGCATAGCGGAGCACCAGCAAAAAATAAATGATCACGAGCGGCGCGTAAATAATCAATTCAAGCGCGATGCTCTTGAGTAATGGTTGGAGAGATGGATCGCTTTGATCTTGATTCGTTCGATGCTCTACAGGTGAAGGCATGTTGATTCGATGACCACCATGATTAAGAAGCAGGCTACAAAACCGATCCCGATTATATGCCATCCAGAAAAGCTTTGAAACTGTCCCTACGGTGAAAATCCTGGAAGTTCTGTGTGATTTCTTCCGGCCTCGTTGAGAAACCGTGTTACACTCCCAGCGATGGAATCCAAATCGCTTCGCACACTAGAATATCCGCTTATCCTGGACCGGCTTGCCGGGCACACTGCATTCTCTGCTTCCCGGGAGCTTGCGCTGCAGCTGCGACCTTCAAACGATCCCGACTGGGTCCAAAAACGGTTGGACGAAACCAGCGAAGCGCGCTACCTGCTCAGTTTGCAGGCCGATCTCACCATTGGCGGGGCCCGCGATGTGCGGCTAAGCGTTGAATCTGCCGAACGAGGGGCGGTGCTCGAACCGCATGAGATCCTGGATGTAAAGAATACGCTCATCGCGGCTCGCACGCTGCGCAGACGGTTTGAAGACGAGCAGACACGCTATCCTTCGCTGCGCGCGATCGCCATGCGTCTTGAGATCACCGAGGGTCTGATCGATCATATTTCGCGCGTGCTTAACGAACGCGCCGAAATCCGGGATGACGCCTCGGAGCTGCTCTCCAGCATTCGACGGGACCTGCGAATCTCGCATGGGAGACTAACTGACAAGCTGCAAAAATTGCTGAGCGACCCTAAGATCGTCCCGCTGCTCCAGGAGCCGATCATCACTCAACGTGAGGGTCGCTATGTGATCCCGTTGAGGGCGGAGTTCAAAGGCCGGCTTAAATCGATCGTGCATGACCAGTCAACATCCGGAGCGACAGTTTTTGTTGAGCCGCTCCAGGTTGTCGATCTGAACAATCAACTGCGTGAGCTGGAGCTGGCTGAACGGGACGAAATCCGACGTCTTCTTGCGGAGCTGTCAGCCCGCATCGGCGAATTGACCGATGAGATAGAAAACACGATTGCCGCGATCGCTGAACTTGATCTTGCCTTTGCAAAAGCGCATTACGCCGAGGAGATCGAGGCGAGTGAGCCCATCGTGACCGCATTTGATGTTGCTACAAAGACGAGTGCTCATCCTGGATCCACGCTGAAGCTTCTACAAGCTCGCCATCCACTTCTCGATCCACACTCCGTCGTTCCCGTGGATCTTATTCTGGATGAGGAGACTTATGCACTCGTGATCACCGGGCCAAACACCGGGGGTAAGACGGTTACGCTGAAGACGGCCGGATTGCTGGTTTTAATGACCGCTTCCGGGATGCATATCCCGGCCACCTCGGGATCGGAGCTTTCGCTTTTTGATGCGGTCTATGCGGATATCGGCGACGAGCAATCTATCGAGCAATCCTTATCGACATTCTCGGCGCATATTTCTAACATTATCCATATCCTGAAAAACGCGAGCGGACGTTCGCTTGTGCTGCTTGATGAGCTTGGGGCAGGTACGGACCCCCAGGAGGGTGCTGCACTTGCACAGGCTCTGCTGGAGACCTTTCTGGAGCGTGGTGTAACCACGCTTGTTGCCACACATTTCACCACCCTGAAGACATTTGCGCACGTTACTGAAGGTGTGCGCAACGCCAGCGTTGAGTTTGATATCGACAGCCTGCAGCCTACCTATCACCTGACGATCGGATTGCCTGGACGATCAAACGCGCTGGCGATTGCCAAACGGCTGGGGCTGGAAGAAGGTGTCCTGGAAAGAGCACGACAGTGGGTTTCTGCCGACGACCTCGAAACCGATTCGTTGTTGGATGAAATCCACCACCAGCGCGATCAAGCTCGTCAGGCTCTGCAAGAAGCTGAAAAATTGCGACAGCAGACACTTGAGCGTGAGCACGATTTGGCCCAGCGGCTAGATTCGATTGAGGATGAGCGCCGTGAGATTCTGGCAGAGGCGCGCGAGACCGTTAGGTTTGAGGTCGATGAACTGCGTGAGGAGCTTGAGAAACTACGCCGGCAGCTGCGCCTTGCTGGACAACCGCTTGAGGCATTGAACGCTACACAGGACGACCTGCAAGAACTTGAGCAGGCTGTCGCCGAGCCAGTAGTCCGAGAGAGACATGAGCATACACCTTCGGAGCGACCCATCCGCTTGGGTGACACGGTCCATTTACAGGTGATTGACTCGCAGGGGGTTGTGACCAGTTTAAGTGAGGACCAGGCGGAGGTGCAGGTGGGCCGGCTGCGCATCCGGGCGAAATTGGATGAGATTAGCCTGGTGGATGCGAGCGAGGTGGAACAAGAAGAGCGTACTGCCTTAAAACCGGAAGGTACCCGCGTCCGATCGAGACCAAGTGCTAAACCTTCTTTGGAGTTGCATCTGCGAGGAATGCGCGTCGAAGAAGCATTGATTGACCTCGAGCGCCATCTTGATTCAGCCTTTCTTGCAGGCATGCCGTTTGTGCGCGTTGTGCATGGTAAGGGAACCGGCGCGTTGAGAGAGGCGGTGCGCAATGCGCTGCGCAATAACCACTACGTGCGTTCATTTGAGAGCGGCAGTCCTTCAGAAGGTGGCGAGGGCGTGACCGTTGTCCACCTCGATGTGAGCTGATTTATTTCCGAGGGCTTGTCATCTATGTAGGAGGGAACAGCAATCATGAATACGCTCGTCGAAGCGTTAGGTCCGATTTTTGTGGCTAGTTTTGCATTGCAGCAACTGTTGGAATTGCTTGACCCGGCGCTGGAAATGTTGATCAAGAGACA
>JASFLN010000012.1:0-11784 GCA_050118075.1 Anaerolineales bacterium | reverse complement strand
TCCTGATCTTGCTCATCTTAGGGTCAGTCATTGCAGCCTGTGCGCCGAGTGCGGACGTGGCTTCGCCGGAGGTTGTCTCTGGGCTGATCGATGCTCAGACATACAATAAACCTTTCGTCGATGGTGAGGATCACCTGCTGATCGACGTCCGCACGCCGGAGGAATTCGCCAGCGGGCACATCCCGGGTGCGATCAACATCTCTGTCCAATCACTTCCCGACCGACTGGACGAGGTTCCCAACGATGAGACGATCGTTGTTTACTGCCGTACCGGCAACCGCAGTGCGACGGCGACGGACATCCTGGTCGATGCTGGTTATGCACCAGTCTACGACCTGGGCGGCATCGTGGATTGGGTCAGTGCAGGCTACCCAGTTGAGTATTAGATCGAACGTGTGATACCCCCATCGACGCGGATATTCTGCCCGGTGATATAACCCGCTTCTTCAGACAACAGGAAGCGGGTTGTCTTTGCCACCTCGTCGACAGTCCCGTAGCGCCCCATCGGAATCTTCGCTACTAATTCAGGATCTTCCGGATAACTATCAATGTAGCCGGGCAGCACGTTATTCATTCGGATATTTGCAGAAGCGTAACGATCCGAGAACAATTTGGCGAAGCTGCCCAGGGCGGCGCGCAAACTGCTCGAGACGGGGAAGTCCAGCGAGGGTTCGAATGCTGCAAACGTGGAGATGTTCACAAAGGCGCCGGATCCCTGCTTGACCATCAACGGGGCGACAAGCCTGGCCATACGGATGACATTCAGCAGGATCAAATCCAACCCAAGATGCCAATCCGAATCAGGGATCTCCAGCAGCTCACCCTTGGGTGGATGGCCGGTGTTGTTCACCACCGCGTCGATACGTTCATATCGATCGACCGCCTCCTGGACGAATCGTTCCAGGTCTGCTGGCGCAGTGATTGAGCCGGTAAAGCCAAAACACCCCAATTCTGCAGCGAGCTCCTGTGCACCCCCGCCGATCGACATTAATCCTAATTCGTAGCCGGCGCCGTGAAGCGCACGGGCGATCGCCTCGCCCATCCCCCGACCTGCCGCAGTTACAAGCGCAACCTTCATGCTGTTACTCCATCTTTGATGTGATCATGGAATGCCTGGATCGATCTAAATCGCGGGACCTCACTCCGGCACACCCCACCCGTCATTAAACTTCGAATCGCTCCACTTCACGCGCCTCAGTATCAAAGATCGCTAAAGTACTTGGGCCGTTCATGCCCAGGATTTCACCGGGGTTTAGCAAGATGCAGTCATTGATCGTTTCATCATTGGCTGTGTGGTCGTGACCATAGCAAACGAGATCATATAGACCGGACCTCGCCAAAGCCTGAGCGATTCTCGGGTAATGGTTAACTGCGATGCGCAAGCCCCCGAGATCCAATTCGGCGAGCTCTCCGTGCAGGTAAACATGCGCGAAGTTGGCAGCAACCTTGGAGATCATGAACGGATCACCCTCATTGTTTCCCCAGACAATATGGATTGGGATGCCCTCCAGCTGCTCGCCCAGCCTTTTAACTACGAACGGCGAGCACAGGTCACCACAGTGCAGGACGACTTCCGCCTGCTTGATGACATCTATAGCGGCATCGATCTTCTCGAGGTTGTCGTGCGTGTCGCTTATGATAGCGATCTTCATTACTCTCCTCCTGATAATCTGCGCGTCTATTCAATCGACCTACGGGTCAGAGCAATCCCGCATGAAGCCGCACACAGTACAGATTATTTTACAGTGCGAATAGCGCGTCCTTGCGCCGCAAATCCAGCAACACCGGTCTTCTTCCGTCGTTCCTGCCGGCCAATCTTTGTGCTCTTTTTCGTGATCCAGGCCTCGATCTGAGGAGCTGCTTGAGTGTTTTGCTGATTGCATGCGGGCTCCAGATAAATTTGCGCTTCGAAAATCTACAAATGGACGCTCAGTGGCAATTGTAGCAGAGACGTCCAGGCTCAACGTGGACATCCAAAAAGAAGAAGGAGCACCACTGGGGCGCTCCTTTACTTCTACTGCTTATCATTCACAGCTTATTGGTTCTTAAGTTCCTCGATCAACGGTGGAAGCACGTCAAACAGATCTCCGACGACACCAAATCTAGCTAATTTGAAGATTGGAGCATCGGGATCTTTGTTGATCGCTACGATCGTTTTTGCAGTGCGCATACCGGCTAGATGTTGGATGGCACCGGAGATGCCTGCAGCGATATACAGATCTGGCGATACGACTTTTCCAGTCTGCCCTACCTGATGGGCATAGGGAATATAACCCGCGTCCACAGCCGCGCGGCTGGCGCCAACTGCGCCACCCAGCGCACCTGCGAGTTCACCAACCAATTTAAAGCCTTGTTGGGCTCTCCAGATTTCCTGTTCTTTCTCATCGGTGATGTCCGCTGGAGGTTCAAGGTCAGGATTGTTGGCTGTACCACGGCCGCCTGATACGATCACGGCTGCATCAGACAGGCTGACGCCTGCCTCGGTCTCGCCGTATCCCTTGACCTGAGTGACGGGATCTTCCATCTCGACATCTACTGACTCGATATCTCCACTCCTACCTGCCTCGGGCTCAGGCTTGGGGAATACACGACTCCGTAGAGTGAGAATCTGAGGACGGGTCTCCGGGATGGTCACTTTTGACAGCAATTTACCAGCGTAAATCGGCCGGATTGCCATCACCGCGCCATCAGTCACATCCATCTCGACAACATCGGGGATGACACCGGTGTTAAGATCGACGCCGACCATGGCAGCCAACTCTCGCGTCCTTCCAGAGGTTGGCATGAGCAGCACATCCGCATCTGCAGACAATTTTGAAACGATGGAGCTGAAAGGTTCCGGACGGAAGTCAGCGAGCGCGGGATCCTCCACTTTAAGTGCCTTATCCGCACCGTGCTGGATGGCCAACTCTGCCAGATCAGCGACATCCTCGCCAACAAGAACGGCGACGACATCCCCACCTTTCTTCTCAGATAATGATTTTGCTGCGCCGATCGCTTCCCAAGATGCCGGAAGCGGTTCCCCTTGGAAGTGATCGATATAAACAAATAAATCTTCAGTCATCAGATCACCTTCTCCTCGACCAAGCGTGCAGCCAGATTTTTTGCCTTTTCTTCTGGGGTCTCGCCTTCGATCATCTCGACCTCAGTTTCTACCTTTGGAGGTGCGATAATCTCTGGCCACTGCACTGCAGCATCTAACTGCTCGCCAATTCCAAGGTCGGAGGCTGTCCAGACAGGAATTTCAGCCTTGGATGCCTTCCGAATGCCCATAAAAGATGGGTAGCGTGGTTCGTTGATCTCTTTGACCACCGACAGCACTGCGGGCAGTGGTCCTTCCACTTGCTGCCTGCCCTCTTCAAGCATCCTTTCGACCTCAATCTTCTTCCCCTCAGGATCGAGCTCCATGACTTTGGCGACCAGGATCAATGAGGGGTAACCAAGCCTGCGGGCAACCTGTGTCCCGGTGATGCCGGTATCGCTGTCGACGGATGAGCGGCCGAATAAAACCAGGTCCACATCGCCCACCTTCTCCACCGCAGCAGCCAGGACTTTGGATACTTGCAGCGTGTCCAGCCCCGCGAACGCCGGGTCGCTGATCAGAATCGCTTGATCACATCCCATCGCTAAAGATTGTTTCAGTGCCTCCTGGGCATCTTCAGAACCCAGGCTTATAGCGGTGACCTGCCCACCATGTTCTTCTTTGATTTGAAGCGCCTCTTCGACCGCGTATTCGTCCCACGGATTTAATACAAGCGGCGCATCTCCCCAGGATACTTTGCCATTTTCGACTGTCACTGTGGCTGCCGTATCCGGCGTTTGTTTTACACAGACGACGATGTTCAATTGACCCTCCTTATTAGAGTTCGTTCGAGAGATTCGTCTTGGATGAGCGCCCTGATGCTGCCTCCCTTCGATTAGTCAGCTCGCCACTCTTCAGCAGAATACGCAGGCAATTCGCAGCGAAGTGGTTTATCACGTCGCCAGCCAAGCGCGTAGTCTGCTTCAATCAAAGTCTGAATTTCGTTGCTGCCTTCGTAGATCATTGCCCCGCGCGCGTTTCTCATGTACCGCTCGACGTCGTATTCATCACTGTAGCCGTAAGCCCCATGGACCTGAATCGCTTCGGAAGCTGCTGCAAAGGACGCGTCCGTGGCGAAGTGTTTTGCCATGGAGGTCTCGTAGGTGTTCCGTTCACCATTATTCTTCAGCCAGCCCGCTTTGAGATACAGCAAACGCCCGATTTCATAAGCGCGCGCCATGTTGGCTATCTTTTGTTGGATGAGCTGGTGTTGAGCGATCTGTGCTCCAAACGCATTTCTCTCTTTGGCATAGGATACACTGGCTTCTAACGCAGCGCGTGTTAACCCCACGGCTCCAGCTGCGACAGTATAGCGACCATTGTCGAATGCAGACATCGTTACCTTGAAGCCTTCACCCTCTTCACCGATCATATGAGCGGCGGGGACCCTCACATCCTGAAAGGAGATCCAACCGGTTGACCCCGCACGCACACCCAATTTCCCGTGAATATCTCCCCGCGTGACGCCGGGACTCTCAAGATCGACAATGAAGGTTGTCAATCCTGAAGAAGCTTTTTCACGATCGGGAAGCGTTCGTACAGTGACCATCGCGTAATCAGCCATTGTGGCGAGGGAAATCCACATTTTCTCCCCGTTGAGAATAAAGTCGTCACCATCACGTTTTCCAACTGCCTGGATATTCGCAAAGTCAGAACCAGCGCCTGGCTCAGAAAACGCACCGCAGCCGATTTTCTCACCTTCCGCAAGCGGTATGAGGAATTTTTCTTTTTGTTCGTCAGTGCCCCACTGCAGCAGTGTCATGCTGCATAATCCTGTATGCACGGACATGACTACGCGCAGTGTGGTGTCGACCGCCTCAAGCTCTTCACATACCAAACCCAATGAAATATAGTCCATTCCCTGGCCGCCGTAGCGTACCGGTATACAGATCCCGAGGATCCCCAACTCACCCATGCGCTCAAGCACATTAGGCGCCATCTCACCTTTTCGATCGGCTTCCTTAATAACAGGAGCGACTTCCTTCTGAGCGAAATCGCGCACCATCTTCTGCACCATTTTGTGCTCTTCACTGAGATCAAAATTCATGTACTAACCTCCAATAAAAGCAATCAAGATTATAGTGGGACGCATACCCTCAGACAAATTTGGACCTTTACGATGTCCCCATGGATAGGATATCGCAATTGTGAGTAGAAAGGAGGATGGGAGTCAGTCTATAATCTTCCTGGATTAAACATGATAGACCACATTCTGCTAAGATTCCGCAATCGCTGGCATGTCATCGTGCTGATCGTGGTTATGACCTTGGCCAGCTCACCCACGCCGCTTAACCAGGTCACGATTTCCAGGATCAACCGCTCAGCAATTGCGCTGCAATCCGGTCAGGTTGCGGATGCGCTCAACAACGTTGAAACCATTCTCGATTCGGATCCCGGTCATGCATGGTTCCACCTTCTCGCAAGCGATCTCGCATATCACGTAGGAGAGATGGACCGTAGTTCCCAACATCTGAAGGCTGCCTTATCACAGTTCCCGAACGGAGAGGTCGGTTTCTGCAGGCAAGCGAGAAACGAATTGGGCATTGATCGTGGAAAAATCCCAGACCCAAACTGGGGACGTTTTATCCGGGAATGCAAATTGGCTTTCGAGCGAATGAGCCTGAAGCTTTTATCAGAATTTGACACCACACCCGCCGAGGATCTAATTCCCTACTTCGATTACCTCATCCAGGCGAACCCAGATGTGATCTCGATCCAGCAAGCGTACGCACGACTACAAAGTGTCTATGCTCCCAAGGATGCGCTCCAAAAATTGCGCACATTGAGCAATTTAGAATCTAATCGGAGCACACTCGAGCGCGATCTGTTACGTGCGATAAATTCCGCCTTGGAAGAAAAAGATGCTGCCTTCACATTCGCCCAGGTCGGTCAGGTGTTTGCCCGCTATCAGGAGTGGAAACTTGCCAAATTGGCATTCCAGCGCGCACTCTCTGAAGAACCTGAGTACCTGGATGCCAGAGCCTATTTGGGTTTGGCCGAAGAACAACTCGGACTCGACGGATCAGCACATATAAACTCGGCAATTTCTGCTGACCCACAAAACCCACGCTACTATGCCTTCCTTGCCGTTCACCATCAGCAGAGAGGTGAAATCGAGCTGGCCCGTGACGCTCTTGATCAAGCGGCCAGGTTGGATCCAGAGAACCCAGCGATAGCAGCCCAACTCGGATCGGTATACGCGGACCTTGGCGATTTCACAGCCGCTGCACAAGCCTATCTGGTAGCCACGGATCTCGCCCCAAAAGACCCACGTTTCTGGCTGCTGCTTGCTGGTTTTAGCCTTGAGTACGATCAAGACCTTCAAGAACTGGGATTAGCGGCGGCTCGCAATGCTGTCGCTCTTGAACCTGGTAGCGCGCGTGGTTACGAAATGCTGGCCGCAGTCCAATTCAATCTCGAACAATATAGATCGGCTGAGCGCAGCCTTGACACCGCACTCAATATCAACCCGCGCTCCGCAAACGCGCAATACCAGTATGGGCTCCTGATGCTTACATACGGCCGCCGTGAGGTTGCAAATGCAGCTTTTCGTGCTGCAACGATCATTGACGAAAACGGGCAATATGCAGAACTGGCAGCACGCTTACTCAATTGATCCCTCGACCAAGCAAGGCTTGTGGAGCTCAGTTCGGGTATGGTTTTCTATCTGCAATCTATGCTAGAATGCCGCCTACGATGATGCCTCTCTCGATCCCCGGAAAACTGCGTGTCTCCGTCCAGGCTTTTGTATCAGCCTTAATTCTCTGCAGTTGTGCCTGGCTGAATCCACAGGTTGAATCGGGTCAGGTCCTCTTTCAGGACGATTTCGCGATCAATACCAGTGGATGGGACCGGTACCGCGACTCGGTGTACGAAGCAAATTACAATCAGGGCAGCTACCTCATCAAGGTAAATTCTGCTGACACGATGGCATGGTCGCTGCCTGACCTTTCTTATTCCGATGTCGTTCTCAGAGTGCAAGCCTGGCGATCTGGAGGCCCGGAAGATAATCTGTATGGACTGATCTGCCGCTACCAGGATGCAGACAATTTTATTTTCTTTGTACTTTCCAGTGATGGGTACATGGGGATTGGACGATACCTGGATGGGGACCGCGAATTGCTGACGGATGAATCCCTGCTTCCATTCGAGGGGATTCGCCCCAATGAAAACATTAATCTCATCGAAGCATATTGTGTGGGTGAGAATCTCACGCTTACCATCAACGGCGAACAAGCCGCTCAAGCGCAAACAGATTGGCTGATTGCTGGTGATGTGGGTTTGCTGGCTGGAACATACTCAGAACCCGATGTCGAGATCCGATTCGATAATTTCTCGATGCTCCAGCCCTGAGCACAGAAAACCTTGAAGAGACGATGATAATTTACCTTGACAGTGTTGGCTGCCGGCTGAATCAAAGCGAAATCGAACAGTTCGGACGCCAGTTGAAAAGTAGAGGACATCAACTGACGGCGGACCCCGCGCATGCCGATCTTGCGGTAATCAACACCTGCGCAGTAACCGCGAAAGCCTCTTCCGACTCCCGCGCAAAGGCCCGAAAATTGGGCGAAAGTACCCGGAAAGGCGTTGTGCTCACGGGTTGTTGGTCCACATTACAACCGGAATCCGCAGCCTCCATGCCGAATGTCCACGAAGTCGTCAAGAACGAAGCAAAAGATTCACTCGTTGACAGGATCTCCCCGGCAGACCCGATTGACTCAGAACTCGGCATGCTCGGGCGTGAACCACTTCCCGGATTACGAAAACGCACCCGGGCATTCATTAAAGTCCAGGATGGATGCAATCTACACTGTAGCTATTGCGTTACTACTCTCGCCCGAGGTAAGGCGCGCAGCGTCCCAGCCGCTCAGGTGATCGACGATATCCACTACGCGGAAAGAGGTGGAACGCAAGAAGTCGTTCTTACGGGTGTACACCTCGGCTGCTGGGGGCAGGACCTGCAATACAGGAGCTCGCTAAAGGAGCTCATCCGTGAAATATTGGCTCAGACAAAGATACCCCGCATACGACTGTCGTCGTTAGAACCATGGGACCTTGATGAGGATTTCTTCAGCTTATGGAAAAACCCTCGCTTATGCCGTCATCTGCATTTACCACTGCAATCCGGTTCGGATCGGATCTTGCGTCGTATGGCTCGAAGGATCACGACAGAAGAGTTTGCAACTCTCGTGGATACTGCCCGCAGCTTAATCCCTGATCTGGCCATCACAACGGATGTCATTGTCGGCTTTCCAGGAGAAACTCAGCGCGATTTTGAGGATGGCTGTACATTCATCGAGTCACTCTCATTAGCTGGTGGACACGTTTTTTCGTACTCGGAGCGGGCTGGAACGCCAGCTTCGCGCCTCAAAGAACGTATCCCCACAAAGATTCGCAAAGAGCGCAGCAAGATCTTAAGACATTTACTTCGTGAGAGCAGAAAGCATTTTCGACAGCGCCAGCTGGGTAGTAAAGCCTCGGTTTTGTGGGAATCCATTGCCGGAGTTACACCACAGGGTTATAAACTAAAAGGCTGGACGGACAACTACATACGAGTACACCACACTGGCAGTCCAGATCTCTCAAACACAATTACCCCTATTATTTTGAAAGACATCAAACCAGGGCGAGATACGATCTCCGTTGTTTTGCTCGAGGGGTAATTCAAGTTCTCATTTGAATGGCACTCTTGTTGCAAGGTTTTAAGTCCTTGATCTTGCTTGGTTTACTTTCAGGAGTGGCAATAAAGCCGGGAGCAAATACAAGGCAGCTTACGGGAGCATCCACACACACTTATGTGACTATGCGAAACTTCTGATATCTGAAGTGTACGCTCTCAACCCATCCAGAAGGTATAATGAATTCATGATTACAAAAGAAAAACTCGAAAGCGATCTCAAAGATGCCATGCGCAGTGGTGATGACGTCAAGAAGCGGACCCTGCGAATGGTGCTTTCAACTTTGAAGCTTGCAGAAGTTGAAAAACAAGCCCCTGTGGAGGGTGCAGATTTACTTTCGATCATCCAGAAGGAAGTTAAATCTCGCCAGGAAACGATCGATGAAGCGCAGAAAGCTGGTAGAGACAGCTTAGTCGAGTCGACACAAGCAGAAATCGAGTTCCTGGAAACTTATCTTCCCGAAGCCCTAAGTGAGAGTGAACTGCAGGAGCTAGTCACTCAAACAATCCAAGCCACTGGTGCTGCTGGGCCACAGGATATGGGCAAGGTCATGCAGGCGATCATGCCCAAAGTGAAAGGTCGCGCCGATGGGAAAACCGTCAGTACACTTGTCCAACAGACCCTTGCCAGCTCCTGAGGATTAATGCAAGAAGCCCCCGACGCTCCTCTTACAACGATTGAGCGCTTGCGTAGCATATGGCTCTCGCTGCGCCTCTGGTTTATTCTCGTGCTCGGTTTAGGCGGTGTCGTTTTTGCATTGTCTGTACCGATTAGCGGCGCAGCCCAATCTTTTGGCCT
Source organism: Anaerolineales bacterium (assembly GCA_050118075.1). Lineage (GTDB taxonomy): Bacteria > Chloroflexota > Anaerolineae > Anaerolineales > E44-bin32 > E44-bin32. The sequence goes on along the minus strand of JASFLN010000012.1, from coordinate 2,226 downwards.
TGAAGTCAACGATGTTGCCCCACAGGATATTCTCGCCCCGTATGCACACTCGTATGTGAGCGCTGTGCTCACCGAACGAGCACGTGAGGCAGCCGCCTCCGAAGTAAGCCAGGTTTATGACCCCCCCAACAGCAGCGTCGCTCGACAGCAGATTGAGCAGTTAAACGCTACGCTCGAATTCATCGATTCCGTGCGTGCGGATAGATTCGCTTCCCGCGAAACGAAACTCGAAGACCTCGCGGCGCTGGAGGATGTTCGCCTGGATGCAGCAACCGCACAGACGATCCTGGACATGCAAGACAGCCGCTGGGAAAGCGTTAAAGCAGAAACTCGGTCCGTCCTCGAGCAAGTGATGCGCACCGAGATCCGCCCAGGCCGCATCGAAGAAGCACGACGCACGATACCCGCGTTAATCAGCATCTCGATGCCAGAAAATCAGGGCGAGATCGTCAGAAAACTGGCACCGGGTTTTGTCGCCCCTAACGCAGCCCTGAACGAACCTTCAACCGAAGCCAGCCGTGAAGCCGCTCGTAATGCCGTAGAGCCTATCACACAATCATACGCCGCCGGTGAAACCATTATCAGCCGTGGCGAGGTTGTTGGAGAGATCGAGATTGAAGCGCTGGATGAATACGGTCTTCTACGAGCACCGGAACTATGGCGGGATATCGCCGTCAATACGTTATTCGTTATCTTGCTGGGCGGCTCATTCGCACTGTACTCATACCGCACACATCCAAAACAAATATCGAATCCTTCTCTGGCATTCACCACAAGCCTGCTCTTCATCACGAGTGCATTTGCCCTGCAGGTCATGATCCCGGGGAGGACCGTGCTGCCATACATTTTTCCGGCAGCCACAGTGCCAATCCTCATGGCTGTCTTTTTCAGTCCCAGCATGGGTATTTTATCGGCATTTATGACCGGCGCACTCGCAGGGTTTATCGCTCCCCGAGGCCTTGAGATGGCGCTCTATATGACATTTGGCGGCATCCTGGCTGCACTCATGATCGGACGAGCAGAGCGTCTGGGTTCCTTCATCTGGGCAGGTATCGCAGCCTCTGTGGGTTCAGCCGCAGTGATCGTCATCTTCCGTATTCCTGATCCGGCAACCGACCTCGTTGGCAAAGTCTCCCTTCTGGGAGCAGCTTTTACGAGCGGAATACTTTCTGCCAGCCTCGGATTCGGTCTTCTGCTTGGCATTGGAAACGCGATCGGCATCACGACCAATTTGCAGTTGATCGAACTTTCCCGTCCAGACCACCCGCTTCTGCAGCAAATTTTGCGTAACGCGCCGGGCACCTATCAGCACAGCTTACAGGTTGCCAATCTTGCCGAACAAGCAGCCAGAGCTATCGATGCCAACCCACTGCTCACACGCGTAGGTGCCCTTTATCACGATCTTGGTAAAGCACAGCGGCCACAATATTTCATCGAAAACCAGGTTTCTGGACAAAATGTCCACGATCAGCTCGACCCAAAAACAAGCGCTGACATCATCCTCGGTCACGTTCGTGAAGGTGAAGATCTTGCACGCAAGTACCGAATTCCCGAGAGCATTCGGTCATTTATCACAGAACATCACGGCACACTCGAGACATCCTACCAATACAATGAAGCCCTTGAGGCCGCTGGAGGAGATGAATCTTCTCTGGACCGGAGAGATTTCCGCTATCCTGGGCCTCGTCCACGCTCCCGCGAGACTGCGTTGCTCATGCTTGCCGATGGCGTAGAAGCTGCTGCGCGAGCTGAAAACCCACAGGATGAACAAGCGATTGATGACCTGGTACGCTGGGTCATCGAGGATCGAATGTCAAAAGGCCAATTGGATCGGACAAACCTGACACTCAAGGACCTTGACACGATCCGTAAATCTTTCGTTTCGACTCTTAAGAATATTTATCATCCCCGGGTCCGCTATCCAAACTCGAATTCAAAAGAGAAGGAAAAAACGCCCCCCACACCGGCTGAGGATGCACCCCCTTTAGCTTCCGAATCAACATGAGTTACGAGATCCAAGTTCAAACTGATTCTCGCTGGCAGGATTATGAACATGCATTGATCCAATCGGCCAGGCAAACACTCGCTCACCAATCAGCCGTGACCGGATCATTGACCATTGTCCTGACAGATGCCAACAGGGTTCGAGATCTGAATGTAACTTTCGCTGGGGAGGATCATGCAACCGATGTGCTCTCTTTTACTGATGGGAGCGAAGACCCCGAA
>JASFLN010000011.1:0-11813 GCA_050118075.1 Anaerolineales bacterium | reverse complement strand
CGGACTGCTGCTTGGATTCCTTTCCCAGGAGATTGCGTTTGGCCGGTTAGAAGTTGAACTGAGCCAAAGTGGATCACTTTGTGCCTTATGGCAGAACTTCGAGTCGGTACGACTCCCTCCCGGTGGTACTTTTATAAGCGATTGGGCATGTATCCATGCGTTCGATCTCGATGCAACCCATGCATTTGACCACTATTTGGAGCTTGTGGCTTCGGTAGGTGATGTGGGGCGGATAAGAGAATCCATCTCTGGTTGGTGCTCCTGGTATTACTACGGGCAGGATATATCCAATGAGGACATGCGGCAGGAGTTCGATTGGATTACAGATCATCGGGACCGACTGCCACTGGATCTTTTCCAAATAGACGACGGATACCAGACCAACATTGGTGATTGGGAGCAACACGATGAGCGTTTCCCGGAACCATTGGCTTATTTTTCCAGCGATATCCGTGCCGCCTCGCTGACTCCAGGACTGTGGATGGCGCCCCTGATTGCCTCAGGGGATTCCAAGCTTATGGCGCAGCATCCGGAATGGCTGTTAAGGGATGGCCGTGGCAAACCGGTTTCCGCAGGTTTTGGCTGGGGACGTTTTTTCCACGCGTTAGATGGCAGCCACCCTGGCTTTATATATGAGATGAAAACATGGGTGGGGCGAGCTGTGTCGGATTGGGGTTTTGATTACCTAAAACTCGATTTTCTTTATGCAGGAGCTCTTCCAGGCCAACGCTATGATGACACGAAAACCGGCGCGATGGTCCTCCGGGATGTCCTTGAGGTCATTCGGTTTGCGGCAGGAGATCACACATTTCTGGTTGGATGTGGATGTCCTGTCGGAACAGGATTGGGGTTGGTGGATAGCATGCGCATAAGCCCGGATGTAAGCGAACATTGGAGGGGGCGCTACAAGGGGATTCCACTACTCGTGAGCCGGGATCCGGGTTTTCCATCTGCGTGGAATGCGATACGAAACACCTACTACCGCGCTCATCAGCATCGACTTTGGTGGTTGAACGATCCGGATTGTCTCATACTGCGCAGCGGGAATTCATCGCTTTCCGAGGATGAAATGCAGTCACTTGTGACCATGATCGCGCTCGGCGGAGGTGTTATTCTCGATTCGGATAGATTGTGTGCGCTATCTGATGATCGTAAGGCGATATTGGCACGTTTGATCCCGCCGATTAACAGGCGTCCAATCCAACCAACTTTCTTTCAACCTGAAAAACCGGCGATATTGGTACAGCATTTCGAAGGTGCGGTGGGTAAATGGTCGTTGGTTGCGATTTTTAATTTCGAAGAAACGCCGAAAAAAACAACTCTCCAAAGAGACCTTTTAGGAATTCAGACTGGGGGCATAATCTCCGGCTTCGATTTCTGGGATCAACGGATTCTTCACTTTGATGGCATGTCGTGGGATATAGGCTCGATACCGGCGCATGGGGTTAAGCTGTTGGCTTTGCGTGCACAAAATGGGGGTCCGCTCTGGATCGGCGATACGATCCACATTTCGCAAGGCAATTGTGTTTCGGAATGGAGTGATAAGGATAATAAGCTTTTTGCAGTGATCGAGAGCGGTCGTATTGGTACGGAAAAGATCTGGCTCGATATCCCGGGTACTGTTCGTTCGGTGACAATCGATGGGGAACCCATTGATGACATTGAATACCAGGATGGAATGATCCTATTCGAGATACAATTGGAGCATCATAACAAATTAGCCCTTGAGTGGCGTTGACCCTCGATGACGATTGATCAGACGGTTCTAACGATAGGCATCGCGTTTCTGGCTGCTTGCGCGGTTGCGGTGATGATCGCCTATCTTCAATTTCAGTCTGTGCGCAGGCTTCCGTACTATTTGTTAAGGAAAGAACGAACGAGACGCGGCTGGCGTTTGGTATTGATTGCACTGAGCACGGCATTGGTTGGCGCGCTCATTCTATCCTTTGGTCGGCAGGCTGCGTATATGATCGTCCCGCCCACTCCTTCGATCACACCAAACCCAACAATAACCCAGACACCAACCGTTACATTGACCCCTACTGTGACCGACACGCCGCTGGCAACTAATACGCCTACGGCAACAGCAACAAGCACTCAAACACCTACTCCCCAGTTGCCTGCAGAAATAAAGATATTGATTCGTGAGACTCAGCCGCCGCTCCCTGACGCCGTATTCAGTCCGGTGTTAGTCGCCCGGAGGTTGGACAATCAAAACCAGGCCATCAACCCTCAGGAGGACTTCGAACAGCCCGTGGGAAGACTGTACGGCGCGTTCACTTATAACAATCTTCAAGATGGTGTGCGCTGGACAGCCGTCTGGAGGCTCGGGAATGAAGTGGTTTGTATTGAGACCCTGCCCTGGGATGGCGGGACGGGGGGATATGGTTATACGGAGTGTGCGTTGGACAACTGGGTTCCAGCGGAATATGAAATTCAGATTTTCTACGGGGATGAATGGATGATTTCCACTCGATTTGAAATACTTGGGGATGCAAGCACGTCGACACCCGCACCTGGATCTTGATTCAAGTTGGCAAGCTGCTGGAAGTGAGGCTTGGTTTAGAGGTCGATCTGATGATCATCCCGGCAGTTCCAATGCTCCACGAAGAAGGAACTCAAGCATTTTATAACCATTCGATAGTGTATCGGTGTTGATGAACTCACGTGGGGTGTGAGCATTTCCTCCTTGTGTTAGGCCGACACATATCGCCGGGATTCCTTTACTGAGGGGGACGTTTGCATCTGTGGAAGCGATTCCTAATATGCACTCGTTAACCTCGCCCGCGGACAGGGCTTGACATGCTAGTTGCACAAGCTTGTGGTCTGCGGAGATCTCACCACCTGGACGATGCCCGATGATTTCCAGATTGACAGTTGCGGTGTCCGAACGGTACTGACGGATGATGTTCTCGATTCTCCCCTCCAATTGTTCCAAAACACCATCTACTTTTGACCGTAAGTCCAAATCGAAATATGCGCTGTCAGCAATTGTGTTGATGCTCGTACCTCCGTGGATCTTGCCGACATTCAAACTGGATTGGGTAGAAACCGGCCGGGGTATCGAGATGATCTCTGATCCGATCTGGATTAATGTATGAATTGCCGATTCTTGTCCTGCGTGGATCCAGGCATGACCACCTTGTGTTTCGACAGAGATACGGTATCGCTGCACCTGCAAGCCGCGATGGTAGATATGACCTAGTCCTATTCCTTCCAGCACAATATAGCTGCGGACCTGCTCCCCAAAATGGGTTACTACTTGGTGCATACCCTCTAGATTACCCAATCCTTCCTCACGTACGTTGCCTACAAACCACAAGCCCTTTGCAGGAGGGGTTTCCATAAATTGTTCTGCAATCTCAAGCATTAAAGCCAAGGCAATGGCATTGTCGCCAATGCCGGGACCGATTAGATCCGAACCAGACGTCTTGATATCCAGATTAGTATCGAGCGGAAAGACGCTATCGAGATGAGCAGATACAGCGAGAATTGGTCGTTCCGGCGCGGGGGTTCTCCCGAATACATTGCCGAGGCTGTCTACAGAAACATCGTCCAAACCCATGTCCGTAAACTGTTCCTGCAGATATTCTGAACGCCTGGCCTCTTCAAAAGTTGGACCCGGAATTTGTTGAATAGCAATGGCGCGTGAGATGACGCGATCAACGTCCAAAGTTCACTTCCTCTTGACGGTTGTGCGCAGTGATTTCAGCCTGGCGTGAGCTAGCCCAGGGGTTCGGTCAAGCGCGTAGAGCGCGCCTGTACCCTCAACGGTCAATGAAGCAGAAATATTACCCCACAAGGTTGCTTCCAGCGGATCGCCAGTCTGAACCAATCCGACTAGAAAACCGCCACAAAATGAATCGCCAGCCCCGGTGACGTCGCGTACCTTGGCGGGGTAGGCAGGAATCTCCCAGCGTTTCTCATGTGTTGCATCCAGTAAAGCTTGTCCCTTGGCGCCTAATTTGATCACCACGTAGCGGCAGCCCATGTCTGCGAACTGATCCGCCATCCGCCAGATATCCGGAGAGGTTGGCGCGAAAAAACTTCTGGCTTCCATTTCGCTGGGTAAAAAGGCGTCGATGCCCTGCATAAGTTTTGGCAGATCGAGTTTGAAGTCGGGTGTCATATAACGGACAGAAGGGTCAAGCGTCAACGTCTCTACCTGCTGTTTTCTCAATGCGTAGGGGACGGTTGAGTGGGTTAGAAATTCAGCTGGGGCGAGGTGTGCTGCCAGGCAAGGTTTGTTCAAGAGTTCCAAGTCACCCGGTCGGATGCTGAGTGGGATAAGTTCGGTCCTTGAATCTTGGCCAGGTGTCGAATTTTTGTACCCGATCAACTTCTTGGGCATTGGCTCGTCGATCTCTGCGAAATGCTTCATCGGATTTGTGTCGATTCGTTGTTCTAATGATGCGTATGCATAGAATGTGATCGATTGTTGAGGTTCGGCGAGAATTTTGATCGCACTTACATCGATTCCCACTTGCTGAAGTTCGTGCAGCCAGTTTGAAGGGTAGTCGATGCCTATTCTGCTTAGAATGGCGACATTATCAGTCCATATACGCGCACCAACTGCCGAGTAAACCGCGTTGCCGCCCAGTTGGCCTGAAATAACGCGACGGTCCGCGGTGATACAATAATCTTCCCTCATACCACCAATGAAGAGGAAATTGGGCATAGGTTTCATCGCAGTGATTATACCGTTGTACGCAGGAGCGCTTTCGGGATGGATCAACTTCGAAACCAGAGAGAAATAGCACCAAAGCATATTGCCACTACCTGGCCAATCGTTCGTGAGCAGGTATTGGCACTGCCTGCTTTTCGAGACATCCGAAGGATCGTCATTTGTGGTTGTGGCGATTCGCACCATGCAAGTATTGGGCTCTCGATGGGGTTCTCAAAGCTCACATCATCAACCTGCTATGCGGTTCACTCGATGCATGCAGCTCGCTATTTGCTGCCACAGTACACAGACGGAGCTGAGAAGACACTTGTCGTTGCGATTTCTGCCTCGGGTGAAGTCGCCCGGACGATCGAAGCCTTGGAAATGGCGAATTCTATGGGCATGGAAACCGTTGCCTTCACAGGCAATCCGATCGGCACACTTGCCCAGACATCCAAGAATTCGATTGTCTTTTCTGGTCCGGAGCTGCCACACGGTCCCGGTTTGATCAGTTACCTGACTTCATTGTTGATGGGCTATGCCTTGATGGAGTCTATGCGCGAAAGTCATGCAGGAGAAAGACTTGATCAAGCGCTCCACAAGCTGATTGATGTAATGGAAGATTGGGTCCGGGATCGCTGGGATGCTGGCGAGCAGTTCGCAGGGGAATCAGGCGATGGTATCTGTGTATTCCTGGGATCTGGACCGGCTTTTGGTTCAGCCTTGTTTGGAGCTGCGAAGCTGTTAGAAGCATCTGGTGAATTGGCCTGGGGCCAGGATGTAGAGGAGTGGGCGCATCTTGAATATTTTGGTACAGAGGCTGATGCACGCACGTGGCTGCTGTCGGCATCTGGACGCAGTTATTCGCGCGAACTTGAAATTAAAGCTGCTGCAGAAGCGATTGGAAGGCAATGGCATCAGGATCGATGGGACCGTTTAAAGCCAGAGTTTGGAGAATTGAATGAGATACTTGCACCACTGGTTCTATGGGCTGGTCCGAGTGGCTACGCCTCGCGCAGGACAGTAATCCGTCAGGAGATCCCCTTCCGGAATTTTGGAGGGGGTAGAGATCGCGAGGAGGGAGGCGGTGCAAGTCGTATCCGCAGCAGCGAGAGGTTGCTCAAATTTGACTGAGTTGATGGGCCGGGATAGGTTTGACGAGCGAAGTAAATGGGTTTTGTCAATCGGAACGGATGTACCATTTGCGATGCATTTGAAAGACGGTATAATGAATTATCGCAGCGCCGAAACCAGGGGCTGCTGATTGTTTGAAATCTCAGGACCCCTCGGATGATCGAAGCAAATATATTATTAATTGAGAGCAACCGGGCAAACAAATCCTCTTTTGCGACTGCACTTGAACGCAAAGGCTACTCCGTACAAGTACATACCAAAATGAAAAATGCGCTCAAAGCGGCTTCAAAAGGGAAGCCCGATGTGCTGGTGTTAAATGCTGCTTCGATGCGAACGACAGGTACACGGTTGTGTAAGCGCGCCCGTGAGAAACTGGATGGGACCCCCATCATACTGATTTCCCCCGAGGGTAGTGAACCTGACCCCAATTGTGGTGCTAGCCAAACTCTTGTCCAACCTTTCACTGCGAGGAAGTTAATTAACCGTGTAGATCGACTTCTCCCCGGGGATGAGCGGGAGATTTTAAAGGTGGGGCCAATCAAGCTCGATCGAGCCAAGAACAGGGTTTACAGCAGCGCTGGCCAATCGAGGTTGACACCGAAGCTCGCCAAGCTACTCGAGATTTTCCTTAACAATCCCGGTCGGCTGATGATGAGAAAGACTCTGATTCGTAAAGTATGGCACACAGACTATACGGGTGACACCAGGACGCTGGATGTGCATATGAGCTGGCTGAGGCAAGCTATTGAGGAAGATCCTTCAAAGCCAGAGTTGTTAAAGACGATCCGTGGAATGGGTTACCGGATGGATATCCCAGAAGCATAAAAGATGAATAATAGTCAGATATTAGACGCCCTCCAAGGGCGTTTTTTTATTCTCAATATTGGTTTGATGGTTGATTGAGTAAGCTAACGATGCCCGTTGTTGACTAAAGCAAAACCCGTTCGCCCATGGTTGTCAAAAATCCTTATGGCGATAGAGCTGATATCTCCATGCAGCTCATCCAGCTGGATTGAGGTTTCCAACGCTTCATCCCGCCAATCGCGTGCAATCTGATATTGGCTGTTAAATTCCTTATGATTAAATGCTGTATCGACTTCCCACAGGGTGATATCTTCAGGAAATTGGAGTTTGTTCCCTGAACTTGTGGAAGCCCGCTCAAGTGAAATGGTCAACTGCTGGTCGGACGAGTGAATGCTTGCTTCAAGATCGATTTCATACTCGTAGCCGAGGCTTTTATCGATCCAGAGCTGGACAGCACCAGGATGATGATCTAAAAGCAAGCGGCGGTATGTGGTTGCGAATGCCAGATGGGATGGGTCAGCAGCCAGCCAGCGGCGAGTGTTCCGTGCAGCGACACTTACGGTTGTTCCAGACCCAGCAAAGAAATCCGCGACAAGATCCCCCGGGTTAGTTGAAGCGCGAATAATTCGCTCCATCAGTGCTTCAGGTTTTTGGGTTGGATAGCCTGTGCGTTCATTGTGGAGTCTTGCGACCACAGGAAAGTACCACCAGTCCTCCGGGACTTTACCCCGTTTAAGGTTAGGCTTTTTCCCAAATCCAGCCTTTGATGAACTGGCGAATGTCTTTACGGTTGATTCTTTGTATGGGATGCGCACTTCGTCCGCGTTGAAGGTGTACTTCTCTGATTTCGTATAGGCAAGAATGGTGTCATGTTTTCGATTGAACGCGGATTTGATGGGGGAGGGTCCGTGGTAGACCCAGATGATTTCGTTCAGTAAGCGTTCAGGTCCAAAGATCTCATCCAGCATAACGCGAGCATACGCAGAAGCGTGCCAATCCAGGTGTAGGTACAAGGTGCCGGTTGGAGCGAGCAGGCGATACATGAGCTTGAGACGGGTATAAAGCATTTCCAGATATTCGGCGCCATCCTCCCAAGTATCCTGGTACCCGGAAATTGTCTTCCAATCTTCCGGGCGCCTCGAATCCTCATTGCGTCCGATTCTGGCTTTGTACGCGTTGCCGGTAAGGAAAGGGGGATCAAGATAGATCAGATCGATTTTTTCTTCAAGATTTTGCATGAGCGCCGCCATGACGCGTGCGCTTTCGCCGAGATACAGATCGCCTTCTGCCTCTGTAGGCTCAGGACCAATATGTGTTGTTCCCCACTTCTGGAGTTTTGCTGGGTTGAGCTGGCTGGAGCGCCCGCGTTTCCAGGTCAGGCGTGCAAAGGGTTCGCTGCCAAGAGGATTAGGCATAATCTTAGGATTTTGGAAATTTCTCAATCAGGATCGGATCCAACCCAGGCTGACCAATCACCTCAAGCTCATAGCGCACACGCTCTGAAGGTTGTTTAATCTTCATCAACCTGGTCAGATCGATTGGTGTGCCGATTATGATCAACTCCGCATTCGAAGCTGCAATGGTTTGCTCCAACTCATGAATTTGCTTTTTACCATATCCCATCGCGGGGAGAACGTTGCCAGTCGTAGGGTATTTTGCATACGTATCCTGGATACTGCCGACCGCGAATGGTCTTGGATCAATGATCTCGGCTGCACCGAACCTGCGGGCAGCCACCCAGCCGGCACCGAAGGCCATTCCACCGTGGGTAAGTGTAGGACCATCTTCAACGACGAGCACTCGCTTTCCATGGATGCTTTGGGGATCCTCGAGAAAGATCGGTGAGGCTGCTTCGATGATTGTGGCGCCAGGATTAAGTATTGCAACATTGTCGCGAACTTGCATGATCGCTTCCGCGCCGGCAGTATCAACCTTATTTATCAGGACGACATCGGCGGAGCGGACATTAGCTTCACCAGGGTGGTAGCTGAGCTCATGTCCTGGTCTGTGAGGGTCAACGATCACCAGGTGGAAGTCTGGTTTATAGAAGGGTAGATCGTTGTTGCCACCATCCCAAAGGATAACGTCAGCATCATCCTCGGCTTTGCGTAGGATCTTCTCATAGTCCACACCTGCGTAGACGATGATGCCACGGTCGATGTGTGGTTCATACTCCTCACGTTCCTCGATCGTGCACTCGTTCTTATCCAGGTCAGCGTAGGTCTCAAAGCGCTGAACAGCTTGTTTCTCAAGATCGCCATACGGCATCGGATGGCGTACCACCACCACACGGTGCCCGATCTCAATGAGCTTATCTGCGATGTAGCGACTGGTTTGGCTTTTACCACTGCCTGTCCTGGCGGCGCAAACTGCCACCACCGGTTTTGTGGAGTCTAATTGAGTTGTGCCTGAACCCATTATTCGGAAGTCTGCTCCGCTTGCCAGGATTCTGGATGCGATATGCATCACGTACTCATGTGAGACATCGCTATACGCGAAAACAGCTTGTTCAATATCTAGCTCTTCTATCAGCTTTTCAAGCTCTTGTTCTGGATGTATGGGGATACCTTCCGGGTAGTCTTCACCTGCCAGTGCGGCTGGGTATCGTCTTCCCTCAATATTCGGAATCTGGGTGGCTGTAAAAGCAACCACTTCAAATTCAGGGTTATCCCGGAAAAACACATTGAAATTGTGAAAATCACGACCTGCGGCTCCCAAAATGAGCACACGTTTACGATGCATGGGTTCTTTGAACCTCCAGAATGTACGAATTAGTGGTTTACATCACCTTTGGTGCTTGTATACCTAGCAGAATCAGTGCATTAGCCAGTGTTTGTCTGGCTGCTTCAGTCAAGCGGATGCGCGAGGCGCGAACAGCTTGATCTTCCGCTTGAATAACCCGGGCGGCGTGATAAAAAAGATGAAAGGCGCGTGCCAGTTCGAAGGCGTATGTCGCGATTGAAAGTGGTTTATACTCCTCGGCTGAACGCTGAACAGTAGCAGGAAATTGGGAGATTTTATCGATCAACTCAATCTCGGCCGGATCCATGGCATAATCGAAACTGGATGCTTCGGGGATTTGCCCTGCCCGCTTGAGAATGCTGTTCGCACGTACATGTGCGTTCTGAATATAAGGTGCTGATTGGCCTTCAAAGCTCAAGGCTTCATCCCAATTAAACACAATGTCTTTGTTGTTATCCACCGAAAGCATGCTGTATTGCAGCGCGCCAAGTCCTACCTGTCGGACGACTTCATCCCGATCCTCATCGGGGAGATCAGGATTCTTTTCGGCAATGACGTCATGAACTCGTCGTTCAGCTTCTTCCAGGACATCCATGAACAGGATCACATTTCCGTGACGAGACGACATTGTACCTTCTGGAAGTGTGACAAAACCATAGGCGAGATGGTAACAGTCTTCGGCTTGTGGAAATCCCCACAATTCTAAAATTTTGAAAACCTGTTGAAAATGTAAACTCTGGCGCACATCGACAACGTAGATCGAGCGATCAACGTCGTAGTCTTCAAACTTTACTTTTGCCAGAGCAAGATCTTTGGTCGAATAGAGCGTCGTTCCATCGCTGCGCAAAATCACCGCAGTTCGGAACTTTTCCTTATCCATGCCAAGCTTTTCATCGATCTTTACGATGACGGGGCCATCCGGACGCTCATCTTCGGCAATCCCTTGTTGAATTAACTCCTCAACGATCTCTTTGGATGGCCCATCCACTTCGCTCTCGAAAAAGAAGACATCAATTTCGATACTGAGGATATCAAGGATCGCCTCAAGCTCATCCAGACTCCACTGGCGTGTCTCTTGCCACAATGCTCTGACTCTTGGTTCACCTTCATCCCAGGCTTTATACATCGCCCTGCGTTCGGCATCGTACGCCTCGCGTTGGGCGGCTTCTTCGGGAGTTTCACCTTCGTGGCTTGTGACCAGAGCAGTCGCGTCCGAATAGATGTTGGCAAGCCATTGTCCTCGAGCGTGCACGCCTTCAGGTTCCTGGCCCTTGTAGAACTTGTCGTAAGCCCAAACGCAGGTGATAACCCCAAGTCCGATATCGCCGGGATAAGAGGCGCGAATGGTCGGATATCCTGCAAATGAAACGAGTCTGGCGAGTGCCTCTCCTAAAATTGCATTTCTTGCGTGTCCAATATGAAAGGAGTGATGGGTGTTGGGTTGCGCATATTCGACCATGACGATGTCTTCTTTGGGTTTACCACGCCCATAGGAAGGACCCTGATCGATGACAGTGTTGGTGACTCTTTGTGCGTAATCACTGGTCTCGATATACAAGTTTACATAGCCGTTTGCTGCCTCAACCGACGCGAACCCTTCGGGTGGCTCAAGTCGTTCGCTGAGTTGGACTGCGATTTCACTTGCTCGAGTGGGTACATGCACCTTCTTGCCCTGGCGCGCCTCCGCAGCGGCAATTTGAAAGCACACTGCCGTTCCAAAACCCCATTGAGATTTGAACGGGATGGAAACCCACTCGATCGAGTCGGGAAGGGGTATTCCAATATCTTCAATAAGCCTGAGAAGTTTAGCTGTGGCTGTGTCTAATTCTCGAGAGAACATGGACAGTCCTTAAAAGCGCTCGGATTATAGCATGCAGCATAGCTACAAAACCAAACACGACGCACAGATGTGCGTCGTGTGTATAGACCGGGCAAAATTAATGAAATTACTCGTTGGACTTCTCGAGCTCAGCAAGCTGTTTCATCAAGCGGCTTTTGCGGCGCGCGGCGTTGCGATGGTGGATTGCGCCTTTTGATGCCGCACGGTCCAATTCTGTTGCTGCCTTTTGAACAGCAGCACTAGCTGCTTCGACGTCCTGAGTTGCAATCGCTTCACGAGCGTGTTTAACATGTGTCTTCGCGCGTGTGCGCCATGACAAGTTCCGAACTCGGCGTTTCTCGTTCTGCCGGATTCTCTTCTTTGCGGATTGCGTGTTAGCCAATTCTTCCTCCTTATGCCGTGACCATCACGACACTGCATTTTAATCAATCAGATACAAGTTGTCTAGGTAGGAATGAACGGTACGGCCCTTTTCATGCTGACCCGTATGCTTTCGTTTCAATACACTTCTGCATAGAATGCAACTCAATCCTTTCGCGAAGGGAAGCCAATTGACGTTCATTGATTTCAAGGATCTGAGCAGCGAGCAGAGAGACTTGTTGAACCAACCGATTGAGGGCAGTCACTTCC